>VGWA01000012.1 GCA_016873795.1 Ignavibacteria bacterium | reverse complement strand
CCGCCCAGTTCGCCCAGGTACATACGCCGGGACCGTTAATTTTAAATTTTGCCCAGCCGGTGGGGAGACTATCCGTACCCCATGTTGTACCTTCAAAGTTTTCGTTTATTAAAATTCTTTGTCCGTACACGGAAAGGCTGAACGCAAACAGAACAACTAAAATCAGAAATAAAGATTTTTTCATTACTACCTCTTCTTTTTAAAGTTATTAAAATTTAATTTCACTTTTTTAAACTTAATAAGCAATATATTTTTTTTTCTCATTAAATTTTCAGTTACTTATCTCCGATTAAGTGCATCACGGTTATTTAATCAATACCATACGTTTCACGTTGATATATTTTTCGGTTTCTAATCTGTAGAAATACACTCCGCTGGAAAGGTTCATTGCGTTGAAATCCACTTCATAACTGCCGGCTTCGAGATATCTATCAAGCAATTTCGAGACTTCCCTGCCGGTAATGTCATAGATTTTTATTGTTGCCTTTGTCGGTTCGGGTATATCGAATTTTATCTTTGTTGCAGGATTGAACGGATTCGGATAGTTCTCATACAATCTGAATGCCTGCGGGATTACCGGATAAGTGATGATGCTCTTAGTCCTGAAATTAAACACAAACGACCAGTTTCCGAATCCGAACGGATTTACTCCTCTGACCCTCCAGTAATATAACGTAGTATCATCCAGTAACGTACCCGGAACAAGATAATTCGTTACCGGTATATTACTGCTGTCGATTATGTTCGTACTGAAACTTGAGTCTATCGATAACTGCAGTTGATAACCCGATGCCATAGTCAGCGTATCCCAGTCGAGCACCGGCGTCAGTGTCAATCCAGTCGCTCCGTTTACCGGCTGCAGCAATACAGGAGCAGGTATCACCGACGACCGTGTCCGGAATTCCCAAACCTCGCTGAATGCTCCCCATCCCATTGAATTCTTCGCTTTCACACGCCAGTAATATTTAGTCAGAAATGACAGATTGCTTACCATCTTTAGCGTATCGGTTACGGTCGTATCAATTACAGAGCTTGCAAACAGAGAATCGGTAGAATATTCAAACCAATATTTGGTAATTGTCAGTGCGTCAGAACCATTAACAATTCTGACCGGCAATTGATTTCTGAGTATGGCATCACCCGAGAGTTTATTTAATATTTTCAGATTAATATTTTCTTCCTGTTGTTTGCTGTTATTCAATGCATCCGTTTGCTCGCCCGGTTTATACCATTTGAAAGTAACATTTACCGGAATATTTATTCCTCCGTTCGGAGGCGAATTCAATACTACCTGATTCGGCAAACCAAGTGTCCTGAATGTCCATGCAGATGTAAACGAACTATAGCCTCCTGCATTACCTGCCCTAACCCGCCAGTAGTAATTTGTATATGAAGAAAGGTTTGTTATTGTAGTATCTGTCGAATTCTTTAACGAATCGTTTATTATTAATGAAGTAAATCCAATATTCGTTGATAACTGTATATGATAAAATGCCGCTCCCGAACTGGTACTCCAATCCAGCGTGACCGGCGGGATTAAATCAATTGTATTATTTGCGGGACTAACCAAAGCAGGCGTAGTTGGTGCAGGTACTGGTGTTGTTGTAAAATTCCATACATTGCTGAAAATTCCCCAGCCGATTTCGTTCTTCGCCTTTACACGCCAGTAATATTTTGTGTTGTTTAACAAACCGGATAACGTTTTTAAAGTATCTGTTAATGTCGTATCAATAATAGATACTGCAAAATTACTGTCGGTTGAATATTCAAACCAGTACTTGCTTATTGTAAGAAATTCATTACTCTCATTACCACCCTGTTTTTGTAATTCGTTACTTTTTATCAATTGTTCATCTGTTTGTTCCGCAGGTTTAAACCATTTGAAAATAACATTATTCACCGGTTGATTTACAGAATTATTTAACGGCTGATTCAGAGTCACTTGTGCAGGCGGACCCAGGGTCCTGAATGACCATCTCGAAGTAAATGCACTCGAACCCGATGCATTCTTTGCCCTCACCCGCCAGTAATAATTTGTAAGTGAACTTAATCCGGATACTGCCTTTATACTGTCGGTAAGTGTACTGTCGTTAACTATCAACGTCGCAAACAGTGTATCAGTCGATACCTGAACGTGATAATTTGTCGCATATAATGATTTATGCCAGATTAAATTCAGACTTAACGGATTCCCCGTCGATGAATTCATAGGCGAGACTAAAACAGGAACAGCCGGAACCTGAG
This sequence comes from Ignavibacteria bacterium, assembly GCA_016873795.1. Taxonomy (GTDB): domain Bacteria; phylum Bacteroidota; class Ignavibacteria; order Tepidaquicellales; family Tepidaquicellaceae; genus VGWA01. The sequence continues at coordinate 33,403 of VGWA01000012.1, read as the reverse complement.
ATAAGGTTGTGAAATTAAACGGGATTGACCAAGAACTTGACCCTCCGGCATTCTTAGCATTCACTCTCCAATAATATTGTGTACCATAGTTTAATAATCCGGATTGCACATTATATTGAGGAACAGTAATTCCTGTTGTATCAAACACAGTATTATTGAAATTATATATAGAATAAACCATTACATCCGGCAATCCGCTGTTCATCTGTATCCAGTTTACTCCCAAGTTAGTCGTTCTGTAAACGCCCGACAAAGTCGCCGCAAAAATATATGAATCATATTTAGCAAAGCTCATCACTGTCTGTCCTGACAATCCCAAAGTATTCCATTGATATCCATTATTTGATGATGCAAATACTCCGTTTTCAGTTCCTGCAAGAACATAATTATCAAAAGATAAAAGTTTATATTTTGTTAATTCAAGCGTACCGCTTCCAGTCTCAATCCACGTCAATCCAAAATCATTTGAGACAAGGAACTGATTCGTTCCATATTTTCCCGCATATACATAAAATCCATTAGTTGATAATGAGTTTATCTGAGAAGGCAACGAATATGTTCTAATCCATACATTCCCCATATTAGTTGAGCGGAATATTCCGCTGTCATTAGAACCTGCAACCAGGTAACTTCCAGCAGAAATTATCGATTTAATATTCACTGATGTCAGTCCGTTGTTAACGGTATTCCAATTATTTCCATTATTAGAAGAACGTAATATTCCCCCATCGGTTGCAGCAAATAAATTATTTCCGATACTAGTTATTCCCGATGTATATGTTGAGAAACACTGAGTCCAGTTGACTCCGTTGTTTGAAGTTTTAAAAAGCCCCGCAGTTCCGCTGGCAAACAATATCTGATTGAATTTATAAAATTGAAACACAGAATAAGTAGGCGGGTTCGGGTAGTTGCTCCAATTTGTACCGTTATTTGTCGAAATACTTAACTGATTAGGAGTACTTGCGATAAGATTTGCAGTGAAATTTGCATCAGTTACAATTTGCAGACCATATTCGTAACCTGAAGTACTCCAGTTCATAGTAGGAGTAACAGATACATTTGTTGCCCCATTCGAAGGAGATGTAAGCGTGACGACCGGGGGCAGTGACACAACAGTTGTAAAGTTAAATATAGTTGACCACTGACTTGTACCGCCGGCACCTTTTGATGCTGCTCTCCAGTAATATTTTGTTAAATGTGCTAATTTCCCTGACGGAATAAAGTAAAATGAACTTGTATTGCTGTCATTTATTATTGTAGCTGTAAAGAGCGAATCTCCGGACAACTGAATAAAATATTTTTCTGCCCCCTGAACGTCACTCCATTCAAGTGCAGGCATAATCGGTATTCCGGTTTGCCCAGAAGAAGGATAGGACAAGACGGGCGGGTCAGGAGCAAGCGCTATTGTGGTAAAAGTATAAGGAGAAGAATAGGAACCGATACCTGCTATATTTTCCGCTCTTACACGCCAGTAATACAAAGTCCCGTTGCTTAGTTTTCCTGAAGGTATAGAATATTGAGAGAGTACATTTCCAATTGACACTCCGGCATTAGAAGTTCCGATAAAGATACTGTCCCCTACCGCAGTCATTGCGTTTGTATAAGTACCATAAGAGCCCTTATTAAGTCTAAGCCAGTTCGTACCGCCGTTCGTACTGACGGCTGCTCCTCCCTGAAGTCCCACGAACATTTTTTCCTTGTCAGCGTACAGGCAATACACCTGCGTACCGAAAACTCCGCTTGTTGTTTCATACCAGTTATCCCCATAGTTAGTGGATTTATAAACTCCGAAGTTTGTAATACATGCATATAAATCTGTTCCGAGTGAGGCAATGGCTTTCACATTATTTGAGCCAAGGCCCGTACTTTTTGTAAACCAAGTTCCGTCATCAAACACATATACTCCGCCCCCGGCTGTAGATACAAATAATGAGTTATTAATTTTTGTAAAGGATGTAATATTTAAATTAGTAAGTCCGGAATTCATTATCGTCCAGTTCAGTCCGTCATTTGTTGTTCTGTATACTCCGTTATTTGTTCCGGCAAACAGATACGTACCGTCGTTCATATTTTCATTTAAAAAAATCTTTTCTTTCGGAGCAACAGAAGGCGGTTCTTTAGTTGACATTGTATATACAGGCGTACCCGATAATCCTATTTGAGACCATGTATTCCCGTCGTCGGTACTGCTCCATACGCCGTTTGACGACCCTGCAAGTAATAATGTTCCCTTTATAAAAAGCGAATAGACAGCATAAGCCGCAGAAAAATTAGTCAAAGTCCAGTTTTGCCCGTAATTCGTGCTTTTATATAATCCGCCTGAATACAAACCCGCAAATATTGTAGTTCCTTTTACGACAAACGATTGTACATTACCCGTTGCTATTCCTGTATTTCTGTAAATCCAATTATATGAAAGAATACTGTCCATACTAATTGTTGTTGTAAATCCTGAATTAGTCGATACCTGAAGTTTGTATGAATTTGCACACAGAACATCGCTCCAGTCCAGCGTGGGAGTAAGAGGTTGATTTATACTGCCGTTAGACGGACTAATCAACGCCGGTATTGTTGGTGACGGTACAACGGTATAAAACATATTATGTCCGCTGAAATTCCCCCATCCTATTTCATTTTTTGCTTTCACGCGCCAGAAATATCTTACATGGTTCATAAGACCCGAAACTGTTTTTATTGTATCGGTCAAATTCGAATCAAGCAATTTAGTAGAAAACGACGAGTCGGTCGAATATTCAAGCCAGTATTTCAATATATTTTTTCCCGATGAACCTGTACTATCCCATACTTTATTCCATCGAAAACTCAAATTAACCGGAAGATTAAAAGACAGGTGTAACGGATAAACAAGGTCAACATATCCCGGCAGACCTTTTGTCGAAAAATATCCTGATGAAAAGGCACTATATCCGCTTACATTTTTTGCCCTTACTCGCCAGTAATAATAAGGTACGGTCTGTGACGGCAGAAGACCCGTAACATATTTAAGCGAGTCAGTAATAGTTGAATCGTTTACAACTATATTATTATAACTTTCGTCTGATGATAACTGGAAATGATACGTCAAGGCGCCCTGTGATTTAAACCACTTGAAATTAATATTAGAAGGCAGATAGGAAGCCCCCAAAGGAGGATAAGACAGAACCGGCGGAGAAGGGATAGGAGACGAAGTTGTAAATTTATACAAAGAACTCGGCATCCAGCTGCCTGCAAAATTTTTTGCTGTAACTTTCCACCAATAATCCGTACCCGTATTAAGAATCCCTGTGCCTAACTGATACTGAGACGATGTGAATCCGCTGTCTGCAAATACGAGAGCCGTGCCAGCGGCATTCGAATAAATCTGGATAAGATAATTTGTTGTTGTTGAAACATCAGTCCAATCAAACAACGGATTGACTGCTACTCCGGTAGCATTATTTGCCGGTGTAAGCAAAGTAGTAATTCCCGGTTGTAATTCATATATTTGTCTTCGATAAACTCCGCCGCCCTGCAAACCGCTAAAGAGATAATCTGGAATTTTCATCACTTTATTCACCGGCAAAGAAGGCGGCAGTCCTAATGCTATTGATGTTTTCCATGTACTACCCGTAAATGTATTTATATACATTCCATAGTATCCTCCTGCGATAACATTACCTAACGATGACCAGTTGCCGCCGTCGTTTGTAGTCTGGACTATTTTTGTACTGTAAATAAGTTCGCCCGTTGCCAAACCACTATTTACAGTTGTCCAGTTTGCACCGGCGTTTGTACTTCTGAATACGCCGTTAAAAGTCGATGCAAAAACCACCTGTCCGCTTGCATCAAGAGAATATATATAAAAATTCGTCAAACCGCTGTTTACTGCACTCCAGTTTAATCCCTGATTCGTACTTTTAAATACTCCTCCTCCATACGTTCCTGCATAGAGATTATAGTCCAGAAAGGCTTCCTCTACTTTATCCAATGTATTAATTTTCGGAGCATCATTAGCAAGGGCTCTTACCTGTAAATTAGACAGTCCTGAATTCACCGTAGTCCAATTCGTCCCATAGTTTGTAGTCACATAGACTCCGTTTCCGTCATTCCCTGCAAATAAATTGGTTCCTATACTCGTAAAGGCATAAAATGCCTGAAAGGGTGTTGCTAAACCGCTATTAACCGCAGACCAGTTATTTCCGGAATTCGAACTCATATACACACCGTCTGAATAAGTGCCTGCAAAAACGTGAGTGCCTAAAAAAGAATATAATTCAAGAATATCTTTGACGTTGAGTCCGCTGATTATTTTAGTCCAAGAAAATCCGTAATCGTTCGTACGGAATATACCGTTATATGCGCTCGAATACAAATATGAACCGTCGTAAGCGAGACCCTGAATAGTAACTGGCGTCATACCGTAATTAATTTCACTCCATGTATTTCCGTTATATAGAATACTATAAACTCCGTAATGATAAGGAGACGCCACTATTTTTGTGCTATAAGTGCCGAGAGCTTCTATATAATAATCCAGTCCCAATCCTGTATTTATTACCGTCCAGTTTGTGCCGTAATTTGTTGACCTGTAAATTCCGTTTGTTGTACCGGCATACATATACCCGGAATTTTGAGTAAGACTATTTACATACATACTGAACATCCCGCCGTTAACCGTTGTCCAGCTATTTCCGGAATTAGAAGACTTGAAAATCCCGCCGCCCTGAGTTGCAGCATACAGATTATTGCCGTCATAATATAAATCCATTATTCTTTTATTTGTCAGTCCTCCGTTTGCGGCTATCCAAACTACCCCGTTATTTGTTGTTCTATAGACACCGCTGTCCTGCATCCCTGCAAAAACCGTGTTATAAGCTTCATTTACGCTGAAACATGTTATATAATTTGCAGGTAAACCGCTGCTTGCGGTTGACCATGTAGTACCCCTGTTTGTACTTTTCATTACACTGTTGTATAGTCCGGCGTATATCGTAGTGTCGGGAGACGCACCGTTAACAGCAAGAGCCCATACTGTTTGATTTGACAATCCTGTCTGTGTCCAATTATTTCCTCCGTCATATGTTATAAATACGCCTTTGTTGTCTGTTCCGGCAAATACTATGTTACCGCTGTTTGCCAGGGCATATACAATAAGTGAAGTCAATCCGTTATTCATTTTTGACCATACCGTACCTCCGTCAGTCGTCAAATAAACACCTCCCTGAGTTCCTGCATATAATTTTGTTCCAGAACTTACAAAACTATAAATCCTGCCTCCGTAAATTCCTGCTGTGTACTGAAACCACTGCGAATTTGAACTATTTATTAAGATGAACAGCGATAAAAACAAAAAGCAAATTAAAATATATATTTTTTTCATATACTTATTTTTTAAATTTTTATCAATTTCATTATATTTTTGTATTTAATTAAGGTAAATTATAATTTCTAAGAATCGTTTGGGTAAAATTATTATACGTTATTATAATTCTGCACAAAACGAGAGTTCCCTGCGACGGAAGCGTCCCGGGCCAAAAGATAGCTAAAGAATATGCGCCGTTATACTGAGAACTAATATTATCGTATAATTGAGCCAGTTGTGATACCTGATTTGCTTTAATATATTTGCAGAATCCGCCAGTTGTGTCGGATATATTCCTTATATCGAGTGCCTGTGATGTAGTCGTATCGTCCATTATTCCAAGTGTATAAATCGGTATTCCGGTAATGAGTGCTTTATTTATCATCATTTCCCTCGGAACCGTGGAAGCATTTTCACCTCCATCGGTTATATTTACAACTACACGTATATAATTTCGGAAGTTAACATTTTCGAGATGACCTAAACCCATATACATTGCCGAATAGAGTGCAGTTCCGCCTCCAAAATATATCACACTGTCAATTGCATTATATAAAAGCTGTTTATTATTTGTCAATCCCTGCATCAGCAGGACATGATTATCATATTTGATTATTTCGGAATAATCGTTTGTATTCATTTTCTCGACGTATTTCTTTGCTCCGCGCTGCATTTCGGGAATTCTTGCAGTATCTATATACATACTTCCGCTGTAATCCATCGATAGAGATGCAGATATCCTTTTAATCGCCGGTGTCAGATTTATTATTCCGAATACCGAGTCTCTGCCTTTATCTTTGTTATTCCATGACAATGTTGCAACCACATTATTATTGTCCAATCCCTGTATAGGATTTCCATTCTGGTCGGTGACTATCAAATCCCCGATTAAGGAATCCGCTGTTGTCGGAATTAAACTCGAATTTGAAATTATCTGCGTAACTGCAGGCGGGGTCGGTCCGACGGAGGTTTCGTCTTTTTTACACGAAACACAGAATATAAGAAAAATCAGAAGGAGTAATGATGGGGTGAAACGGGTAAATTTTTTGGTACTCATTTTTATTTATTTTATATTTTGAAATAATTTTCATTTTTAATTTCCTTAAAATGAATAATTACCATATACCTTCTTATAGTACCAATACATATTAATATAAATATAGATAAATGTAAACAATAATGATTAATAAATCAATATTTATTTTTTTACGTTTAAATTACAGTTTTCAAGTTTTAAAAATGATAATTTACTGATAATAAGACAGTATATTGCAATTGATTTTATAAAAATTACTGATAATATTTATATATAAATAAAAAATATGGATTTATTATCGGCGCAGCAGGGCGAACGGGAGATACGAATATTTATATCCTCGACATTCAGGGATATGATGCCGGAAAGAGATTATCTTGTAAAGGAGATTTTTCCTAAACTGCGGACTATTTGCCGCGAGCGGGGTGCTGATTTAACGGACGTAGATTTACGATGGGGCGTAACGGAATCACAGGCACAAGAAGGGAAGGTAATTGAAATATGTTTAAAGGAAATAGACAGATGCCGTCCATATTTCTTAGGATTAATAGGCGGCAGATACGGCTGGGTACCGGAGCCTGGTGAATACAAAAAATATTCCATCATACTCGAGGAATTTCCATGGGTAAAAGAAGACATAGACCAGGGTTTAAGCATAACGGAAATGGAGATACAGTATGGAGTATTAAAAAATCCGAAGATGCATCCTAATGCATTTTTTTATCTGAGAGACCCAAAAATTACACCTTCTGAATTTAAAGAAGCCCACAACTCGGAAGCAGAACAAAAACTATTCAAATTAAAAGATATAATAAGAACTCAGAAATACTGTCCCGTAAAAGATTACGGCAGTATAGAAAGGCTGGGTGATTATGTATACAATGATTTATTAAAAGTAATTAACGAATTATTCCCTCCCGAAACCGTACCCGACCCGATAACAAAATTAAGAAACGAGCACTCAAAATTCGCACGCAGCAGGTTAAGAGTATATATCGGTGGTGAAAAATACTTCAACAAACTTGATGAATTTTACAACAGCAACAAACAGCCGCTTGTTTTAACAGGAGAGCAGGGCTCGGGAAAATCCGCTTTGCTTGCCAACTGGTTGTGCAGGTTCAAAGATTCATATTCCGATTTATTCTATCATATCCATTTTATCGGAGGCGCATCGGACAGTACGGATTACGTCAGACTTGTCAGGCGTTTGATGGAAGAGCTGAAAATAAAATTTGACATTAAGGATGAACTTCCTGATGATACCGATAAATTAATACCAATGCTTCCCGGTTTTCTTGCTCAAACAGGAAAATTCGGCAAGTGGATTCTGATAATAGACGCTCTCAATCAGCTTGACCCGGACAACAAATCGCATCTTCTGAACTGGCTTCCGGAATATTTCCCTCCTTATGTAAGAGTAGTATTGACGACACTTCACGGAGATATACTCGAGATACTTAAGAAGAGAAATTATGAAATAATGGAAGTGCACCCATTAGACTTCGAGGAGAGAAAAAAACTGATAGTGGATTATCTTCATCATTACAGCAAGGAGTTATCAGAAGACAATGTCGATTTAATAGCAAGCGATAAGGAATCCGAAAATCCGCTGATTTTAAGGACTGAACTCGATGAGCTAAGAATTTTCGGAGTTCACGAAAAAATCAAAGAAAGAATAGAAACATACATCAGTACGGAAAGCACGGAAGAGCTATTCCGCCTGATACTCTCGCGAATGGAGCAGGATTACGAAAAAGAGAAACCGGGGTTGGTTGGAGAACTGCTTTCGATGATATGGGCATCAAGAAAAGGAATGTCCGAAACAGAACTTTTAAATATTGCAAAAATTCCTCCATTATACTGGTCGCCGATTTACAATTCGCTGGAAAATCACTTAATCAAAAACAACGGTTTGCTGAATATATCAAACGATTTTTTAAGACAGACTGTAGAGCATACTTACCTGAAAACCAAAAAGAAGAAAAAAAACAATTACATTAAATTAGCAGAATATTTCGAAAATGATTTACTGAGTGAAAGAACAATCGACGAACTTCCGTATTTATTAGTCGAAGCGGAAGAATGGGAACGGCTGAAAAATTATCTTTCGAATATTGATGTATTTATGAAATTATGGAAAAAAGATTTCTATGAAGTACTTGCCCTATGGACTAAAATCATTAATATTTACGATGTACACGAGATTTACAACCGGAGTTTAAAAGAATATACAGAAAGACACAAAGATAATCCTGAAGAGTTAAGTCTTGTATATTACAACATCGCAAAATTTTACACATACAACACAAAATTCAGGGAAGCAAAAACATTACTGATTAATGCAATAGATATTTTATCTTCACCTGAATTAAAAAAAGATTCTTTAAAAGCCGAAATAATCGATTCTCTTGCGACAGTATATGCCGAATTAGGAGATTTCAGGGAATCGGAGTTAAACTATAAAAAGTCGCTTCAGATAAAAAAAAGTATTTACGGGGCAGAGCATACGGAAATTGCAAGGGGTTTAAGCAATCTTGCAGTTCTTCAAAGCAAGGAAGGAAGATTCAAGCAAGCCGAGCCGCTATTAAACAAGTCACTTGAAATAAGAAAAAAAACATTTGGTGATAATCACTACGATACCGCTACAACCATAAACAATCTTGCATACTTAAAGACACATCTCGGAAAAATAAAGGAAGCGGAAATATTATTCGAAAAATCGCTTCACATATTCGAAAAACTATTCGGTTCCGAGCATCTTGAAACGGCGAAAGGTTACAACAATCTTGCAACCATTTTCGGAATGCAGGGTAAATTTCAGGAATCCGAAGTATTATTTAAAAAAGCATTAAAAGCAAACGAAACCATATTAGGACCGGAATATCCCGAAACCGCAAAAACCTTAAACAATCTGGCGAAGTTATACAGAGTACAGAGAATGTTCAAGAAAGCCGAGCCGCTGTATTTAAGGTCATTAAGAATCAGAGAAAAAGTTTACGGATTTGATAATCCGATAACGGCACAGAGTTACAATAACGTAGGTGCATTTTATCAGGAGCAGGGTATGCTTGAAAATGCAAAAGAATTAATAGAGAAAGGATTGGATATAAGATTAAGAATATTCGGGAAAAATCATTTTGAAACAGCGGACAGTTATAATAATCTTGCCATACTGCATCAAAGCCTGAATGAATACAAGTCAGCCGAAATTAATTTCATTCAGGCACTTAAGATATATAAAACGCTGTTCGGGGATACAGAGCAGCATGATAAGACCAGATGTGAATACAATCTTGGAAATTTATATATGGAAATGAAGAATTACGGAAAAGCAGCGGATATATTCGAAAAAGTTGTAACAGAAAACAGAAATATTTACGGAAAGGAAAATCAGGAGACATTAAAATCTATAAAATCCTTATTTGAAGCTTACTGTAAGAATCTGGAACTTACAAGTAAAGAAAACCGCATTAAAAAAGGTGTGAGGAAGCAAGAAGCGGCAGAAATCGTAAAAACAATAAAAAAGAAAATTCAGTCACTAATAAAAGAACTGGAAAATACGCTAAAAGAAAATCCAAATAAAGAAATAAGCGACATACTAAAGAAATACAAAAATTACAACATAAAGTAACATTTTAAAAAAAAATAATAAAAAAAAGGCTGTTTTACAAAACAACCTTTTTCATTTAAATATTTATCAAGACTTACGGTTGTATGTATGTAGTGTTGAAAGTACTTACAAGGTTATTATAAGTTACGGTAGTTCTGACATTAACAAGCACACCCGAAGGTATTTGAGTACCGCAGGGCCAGTAAATCGTAATTGTATACGAATTTGCGAGCTGACCTGATATTTTATTATAGATATCTTCAAGTCCGGCACCCGTTGTATCCTGTGTGTTTGCCCAGAATGCAAATGCTCCCGTTGAATCCGAAATACTCTTTAGATCATACCATGCATATTGACCTGTAGTATCATAAAAGAATCCTACGGTATAAATCGGTATTGCATTCCTCTTTGCATTTCTTACTATTGAGTCCTTTGATACGGATGAAGAATTTTCTCCTCCATCGGTAAAAGCAACGACTGCCCTGATATATTGTTGTGCAGATTGCATAGCTGCATCATTAATCCCCTGGTTTATCGATTGATAAAGTGCCGTAGCACCTCCGAAATAATTATCAAGACTATCAACTGCTCTGTTCAGTAAGTTTTTGTCTGAAGTAAATGGTCTTACAACAACAACTTGATCATCAAATTTAATAATTTCCGAAATATCATTCGTCTGCATTTTTGAAATATAAGTTTTAATTGCCTTTTTCATCAGTACGATCCATGACTGATACATACTGCCGCTGTAATCCATAGTTATTGCAGAAGCGACATTCTTTCCGCCGCCCGTATTCGGCACAAGTGTTACAACACCCTGACAGGATATTGTATCAGGTCCTTTGTTGTTCCAGCTTAACGTAGCTACTACATTATTGCTCTGCAATCCCTGAATCGGATTTCCGTTCTGGTCTGTTACTATAAGAGTTCCGGTTGCAGTATCCGGAGTAACACCTCTTATTGTTCCTGTTGCCGTTATTGATGTCACCGGTGGAGCTGGTGTAACTGTTTCGTCTTTTTTACAGCCGGTATAAGAAAAGGTAACAACCACAGCTGCTATAATGAGTAAGACCAACAGTGATGTGAATTTATTCCTCATTTAGTTTTCTCCTTCTTTTTAATTAATAAATAATTAGTAAAATTATCGTTATTTTTATTCAAATTCAAGTATTAAATTTAAAGTCTTGTAACTAATATAAGTCCGCAACAGTTCCCTTTTCAATTCTTTTTTCGACAAAATATATTATCATTAAAATAATTAATGCAATAATCAGGAAAATCTTCCACAAACCTGTACCTTCTCTGGTTTCATAAACCCTGTTTTTGATTTCGTTTTTATCGTTAGAGATAAAGGTTTTGATACCAGACTTTTTGAAGTTTTCCGATAAATTTTTCATATCGAACGCTTCGGGATTACTTTCTTTTCTGGTTGCATTCAGAGCAAAATATTCATTCAATTTGCTGTTTTCATCATTTATTGCATAAATTCCCTGTTTTTTGAAATACTCTGAAAACGGTACTGCAAGTAATATATTCTTCGTTTTTTCTTTATAAGCAGCAGTATCAAATAAATAATCAAACTGCAATTTTATTTTATCGGGATTTTCCACGTACAAATATTTTTTATTATTAACCGGTATGAAATTTGTTTTCCCTATTAAATCATCCGATTGGGGTTCATTATTTCCCGAAAGATAGTTGATAATTCTGAAAATCAGTACGGGAAACAGTTCGGTTTGAGGGAAGTTGCTCATTTCAAGCGATGATGAAACCGAAAAAATCAATATTTTTCCGGGGGAACCAACCGTTTCGGCAAGAAACAATTTTCCGCCGTCAAACGATATGATGTTTCTCGAACCGTGTGTTGAGAGTTTATAATAATATTTAATTAACAGATTACCGAGAAAATTATCATTTAAATTATCGACCTTGTGTTTTTCAAAGATTCCGGAAAATAAAGGGTGAGAAAAATCAACGAAATCAAATCTGATTTTTTCATTATCATTTATCCCGATTTTTCCAGTCAGCACAATATCAGAAATTTCCGAAAGGAATTTATTGCAGGAAATCAAATCTGTTTCAAAAGCAGGAAAGATTAAAATGTTAAGACCGGAATTATAATAATTCTGCAGTATTTCGGATTCTTTTTCTCCGATTCCCGTATAACCTGATAATATTATCATATCATTGTTAAAAATATTATCAGTAACCGAAGAATATTCTTTCAAAGAAATTACAGTCTGATTTCCGCGATTATCCTGTGACATAAATGAACCTGCCGATTCAATCAGGTAATTGATATATTTTTTATCTCTGCCTATTATTCCGACATTAATATTTTCCGGAATATTAAACGTAAAATAAATGCAGTTATCATTTACAAGAACATCTTCGTTCGCCGCATCTCTTTTAAGTTCAATATATCCGTAAATTCTGCCCTTTCTTTCGGGAGTAAATTCAAAATTTACTTTTTTGTATTCATTCGGGTAAAGACTGATTTTTCTTTCGGATATTTTCTGTCCGTCAATATACAGAATAGCGGATTTATCATTGACGGGAGCACCTGAATAATTTTTTATTTCGGCATCAATATTAACTTTTTTTCCGGTTTCAAATATTTTAGTCCGAAAAGACAGATTATCGAGCGATAAATTATTATTAAAGTCTGCGGAATAATCAAGTACATACAAAAAAATATTTTCGCTGTCAATTCCCCGGAAAATACTTTCAAATTTAAAATCCGAATAATTTCCTTTCTGATTATCCGTAAGGATAAAAATTTCGTTTATTAAGGAATAATTTTTACTGATAATACCTGCAGCATAATCCATCGCAACCTGCATAGAAAAACTGACGTCCGAGATTTTCAGATTATCAACAGAATCAGAAATATTATCAACGAAATTAAAATATTTCCTTTCATTCCTCATCAGAATTTTTGAATAAGGGACAACAAACACCCTGTCGTTCGGTTCATAGTAACCTGTTATATCGATTGCATCTTTTTTTGCTTTTTCAAATAACGTAAGTGAATCCTTAATCCTTTCCATGCTGTACGAGTCATCAATGATAATAATACAGGTTTTAGAAATGGATTTACCGGAATCGAAATTAATATTTTTTACAACCGGATTGGAAAACGACATCACGAGAAATATTATAAGCAGCATACGCAATACCATCAGCAGCCATTCTTTGATTCTGATTCTTTTTATCTTTGATTTTTTTATTTCTTTAAGAAGCATAAGCGAACTGAACTCGATTTTTCTTAATTTTCTCAGGTTCAGTAAATGTATAATAACAGGCACAGCGACTAAAAAGAGTGCAAATAATATAGACGGATTAAGAAATGTCATTAATAATTATTGACTTTAGAAATATAAAATTTCAAGATACATTTATGTAAAATTATAAATATATATATTAAAATGAAAGATAATACTGCGATAATTTTTTTAAACGGAAGAATTCCAAAATACGGTATAGTCCGTAATATATCCCGTAAAAAGCAATATATAATCTGTGCGGACGGAGCGGCAAATAAGTTAAAAGAATACAGAATAAAACCCGACATAATAATAGGTGATATGGATTCGGCAAAACCAAATACTTTAAAATATTACAGGAAAAAACGGGTGAGAATAATGGAAATCAAAGACCAGAATACAAACGATATGGAAAAATGCCTGATGTACTGCATAGAAAACAATTTGAGAGGCATCATAATTTTCGGTATGACAGGCAGACGTCAGGACCATACATTAAACAACTACAGTATATTACAAAGATACTATAAGTTATTAAACGTAAGAGTATACGACAACAAACACGAAATTTATTTCATAAGGAATGAAACATCATTCAAATACAGGAAGGGGCATTTAATTTCTTTAATTCCGTTTCCCAGAGCCGCAGGTATAACAACAAAAGGATTAAAATACATATTAAACAACGAAACCCTCGAACTCGGTATAAGGGAAGGTGCCTTAAACAAATCGGTAAATAACAAAATCGTAATAAGATTCCGGGAAGGTGATTTAATAATTATAAAAAAACATTTCAGAGATTAATAAGGTATGCCGTCCGAAGCGGGTGGTTTGGTTTTACCGATAAAACCGACAAGCACAAGAATAGTAATTAAATAAGGCAGCATTTGAATCAGCTGCGAAGGAATTCCGAATCCTGAAATCTGAATTGTAATTTCGAACGCTTCAAAAAAAGCAAACATCAGGCAGGCAAAAAAAATGTTATAAGGTTTCCACTTACCTATAATCATAGCCGCAAGTGCAATATAGCCGCGACCTGCAACCATTCCGTCGCTGAAACCGTTCTGATTGGATGCAAGCCATATACCCGCAAGCGAAGTCAGAAATCCGCTTATCAGAACGCCGTAAAATTTATAATTTCTGACTTTAACACCAAGTGATTCTGCCGCTTCGGGATTTTCTCCTGCAGACCTCAGTCTCAGTCCGAAAGTTGTTCTAAATAAAACATACTGTGACAGAAACACGAGGGCAAATGAAAACAAAATTATATAATCGGAGAGCAGTTCTCCGACACCCGGTATATTTTTAAAAAGTGGGAAAGACGGGAAATTTTCAAATCTCGGAGTATTGCTTGAACTGTGAAAGATAAGAATCAACAAAAACTTTGCAAGTCCTGCAATCAACAGATTAAATCCGACGCCTGTAACGATCTGATTAATTTTCAACTTCACCGTAAAGACAGAAAACAGTATACTCAACAGCAAATTAATAAATACCGCCGCAACAAACCCGGCAAAGATACTATTATACAAAATACTGAAAAGAGAAAAAGTAAATGCAGAAGAAATTATAAAACCCTCTATTGCGATATTAATTACTCCTCCCCTTTCCGAAAAAACAGCAGCACTTGCTCCGAGAAAATAAGGTGTAAAGAGTCTGAAAATCTGTACAAAAAAAGTAACCGTTAATATTGAACTTATTAATTCCAGTTTAATTTGTGTGATAAATTTTCAAAAAATTTATTTACAGTGAGTATGGACAAAATCACTACTGCCTGTACAACCAGCATTAATTCTTTCGGAATAAATTCATTAACCGACAGACCGCCGAAATCCAGTATTCCGAAAAGAAAAGCAGAAAAAATAATACCTATGGGATGATTTCTCGCCAGCAGGCTGACTGCAATAGCAGTAAAACCAAGATTGTTTGAAAATCCAAGTTCATAATACCCTTTATATCCGAGAATAAAATTCATTCCCACGAGAGACGTAACACCGGCACCGACAAAGAATGCAGTAAACAGAATTCTGTTAACTTTAATACCAATATATTTAGACGCAGTTTCATTATAGCCGACAGCTCTTATATAATAACCGAATTTTGTTTTATAAATCAGAATATATGTTAAAATTGCAACAGCAAGCGCTACAAACAGAGTAAAATTCAAAGAAGAACCCTGAAAGAACGGAAAGTATTCGGAAAATTTTGGTATCATAAAATTTTCCGATACATTATTTGTTCTGACTGTTGAAGGAACCGCAAAGTAGTAATTCAGAAAGAAGTTCAGCAGTGCCAAAACGACAAAGTTCATCATAATTGTTGTAATAACCTCAGACACTCCTTTTCTGATTTTAATCACCGCAGGAATTATGCCGAATATACCGCTCACTATAAAGCCCGATATCAATGCAACGGAAATCGTCAGAATAGGCGGAAGATCTGACATATAAAGAGGGATTAACGAGACAACAAACGCACCGGCATTAAGTTGTCCTTCGGCTCCGATATTAAAGAGTGAAGCATGAAAACACACAGCAATTCCACATCCGCAAATAATCAAAGGAGTAGTCTTGAATAAAGTTTGTCCGAACCCGTATCCCGTACCGAACACTTCACCGAACATTTTTCCGAATATAAAAAATGGGTCTTTTCCTGTCAGGAGTATGATTACCGAAACAATAAAAAAAGTCGCCAGAAGCGATACGAATAAAGCAATAATATCGGAAATTATTTTTTTTCTCATTATTCCTGATTTATACCTATCATTAGTTTACCAAGTTTTTCGAGGAGTACATTCCGTGATATATCGTCTTTAAAATCAATTTCATTCTTTTCAAATACTTTAGAAACTGTTCCCCTGTAAAGCACTGCGAGCCTATCCGATAATCCGAGAAGTTCGTCAATATCCGATGAAATCAGCAAAATCGCCCTGCCTGAATTACGCATCTCAATAATTTTACTATTAATAAAACCCGTAGCTTTTATATCCACACCTCTTGTAGGGTGATAAAAAATAATTGCTTTATTATCAAGTTCTATCTCCCGCGCAACGATTACTTTCTGTTGATTGCCTCCCGATAATGCACTCATCGGTACATTAAAATCCGGAACCCTTACGTCATATTTGGAAATGATATTCTTCGAAATATTTCTAATATTTTTTTTTGATATATAATGTAAAGGACTTTTCAACAAAATATTTTCCCCTATATTAAAGTTCTCTATCATACCTTTTTTAATCCTGTCGTCAGGGACCAGCGAAATTTCACCGATAATCTTATACATATTGCCTTCAGACGGTTTTATCATACCCATCATCAGGCGTACTATTTCGCTTTGTCCGTTTCCTTCAACCCCGCAAATTCCAAAAATTTCGTATGTTTTCAGTTCAAGATTAAGATTATCAAGAATTTTTCTGTTTCCGCTGATATAACCGACATTTTTAAAATTTATCAACGTTTTCTTTTCACTTACATCTTCTTTCCGGGTTACGATATCCTTCTCTCCTATTTCCCCAATAATATTAATGCTTAATTTTTCTATATCCAGTTCTTCTTTTGTACATTCGTACACAAGTTTTCCTCTACGTAAAACGCTAACTCTGTCTGCAATTTCCTTTACTTCGTTTAATTTGTGCGTAATCAGTATAATCGTTTTATTATCTTCCTTGAATTTCAAGACAATATTAAAAAATTCCCTGACTTCGAGCGGAGACAAAACTGCCGTAGGTTCATCAAAAATAATTATATCCGAATTTCTGTAAAGAATTTTCAATATTTCAACTTTTTGCTGCTCGCTGATGCTTAAATCACTTATTTTTTTATCGAGACTAAGATTAAGATTATATTTATCTATCAATTCTCTCAGGATATTTTCAGATTTTCTGTAATCCAACGAAAATTTCTTTTCCGGTTCTCTACCCAGAATAACATTTTCGAGAACAGTAAAATCATCAATCAGCATATAATGCTGAAACAGCATACCGATTCCGTTACTAATTGCATCATAAGTAGAGCTAAAAACTTTTTTATCATTTCCGATACAGAAGTAACCTTTATCAGGATGGTATACTCCAAAAAGAATCTTCATTAAAGTTGATTTACCGGCTCCATTTTCACCTACAATACAATGCACCGTATCAGATAATATTTTGAACGAAATATCATCATTTGCAGTTAGTTCACCGAATTTTTTTGTAATATTAAAAAATTCTATATCGGGCATAGAAAATGCAATACAATATACATTAATTATTCTACTTTAAATGCATTATTTATAAGGCGGTATTGGGTTTCTATATAAACCTTATATGATCCAGGAGCGGGACTCGGATTTTCTTTTCTCGAAACGAATTTCAGGACATATTTCGGAAAATTTTCTGTCAACCGGCATTTGATAAAATTGAGGGCACCCATATTTTCCGGTTCTTCCTGTACCCATTTTAATACTTTCGCATTTTTATATGGTTTTATTGTACTTTCTATTGATTGTACGGGATACGGGTAATACTGTTCAATTCTGACAATGGCATAATCATCAATATTATTTTCTCTTTTATGTTTCAGCAAATCATAATAAACTTTACCGCTTGTAAGTATTATATTTTTTATTTTATTTTTATCTTTTATATCATCATCAACAACTTCCATAAATTTGCCGTTAAGAAATTCATTTGCATACGAATAAGAAAGAGGATTTCTCAGCAGGCTTTTAGGAGTCATAATGACAAGCGGTCTCAGGGCACTTGATTTAGCATGTTTTCTGAGTAAATGAAAATACTGAGCCGGAGTAGTAGGATTGCAAACGAGCATATTATCTTCGGCGCAAAGAATCAGAAATCTTTCCAGACGGGCGCTGGAATGCTCCGAACCCTGACCTTCCTGCCCGTGCGGGAGCAGCATTACAATATTATTAGGTTGTTTCCATTTCGAATTCGAACTGACAATAAAATTATCAATAATCACCTGAGCAACGTTAGCAAAATCACCGAATTGTGCTTCCCATAAAACAAGCGTAACAGGGTCAGCCGTACAATAGCCGTATTCAAAGCCGAGCACTGCAGATTCGGACAACATACTGTCAAGCGGCTCTATATATGCCTGTTCGGAATTCATATGATTCAGCGGGATATATTCTTTTCCGGTGTTATAATCCGCAACTACGCAGTGCCTTTGCGAAAATGTTCCCCTTGTGCTGTCCTGTCCGCTTAACCTTACAGGAACTTTTTCGAGCAGTAAACTACCGAAGGCAAGAGACTCACCGAGCGACCAGTCAACATCCGTATCGAATTTATTATTTAATACATCTTTCAGAATTTCTTCCCTGTAACCGAAAAGCTTTTTCAGTTTAGGATGTATCATAAAATCCTGAGGTAATCCGGAAACACTTTTCATTATTGTTTGCAGTGTTTCAGGATTAATATGCGTAGCAGAATTATTTTTCATTAATTTCAATTCCTCGTCCGATACTGCAAGAGGTTTATCAAACACAAATTCTATTTTTTCCTTTTTATGTGCAAAGTCAAAATCCTTTTCCATCAAACCCAGTATTTCCCTTTCCGTTGCTGCATATTCGTCTTCAGTAACTACTTTATCCCCGATTAATTTTGATTTATAAATTTCCTTAACAGGCGGATGGTCTTTGATAAGTTTATACATTACGGGTTGTGTAAATGCAGGTTCATCAGTTTCGTTATGTCCGAGTCTTCTATAGCAAAATATATCCACAACAACGTCCTTATTATATTTCATCCGGTATTCATAAGCGAGTTTAGTCACCCACAAAGACGCTTCCGGGTCATCGCCGTTAACATGAAATATCGGACATTGAATCATTTTAGCCACGTCTGTAGCATAAACCGAAGAGCGTGCTTCCACTGGTGTAGTCGTAAAGCCAATCTGATTATTAATAATGAAATGAATTGTTCCGCCCGTAGTATAACCTTTAAGTTGAGACAGGTTTAATGTTTCCGCCACAATACCTTCACCCGCAAAAGCGGCATCACCATGAATAAGTACAGGAATAACCATATTTCGTTCTTCATCATTCAGTCTTTGCTGTTTTGCTCTTACAATACCTTCCACAACAGGATTAACAAACTCAAGGTGTGAAGGATTGGAAGCAAGCGACACTTTAATTTCATATTCATCAAATGTTTTATAAATTCCGCTGGCACCGAGATGGTATTTGACGTCGCCCGAACCCTGTACTGTATCGGGATTGACAATATCTTCAAACTCTGAAAAAATAGCATAGAGAGGTTTTCCGATAATATTAGCGAGTACATTAAGGCGTCCTCTGTGAGCCATTCCCAGAAAAACCTCCCGTACTTTATCATTAGCTGCTTCATTTAAAAGAAAATCGAGCACCGGAATTAATATTTCGGAACCTTCAATCGAAAATCTCTTATGTCCTATATATTTTTTATCTATAAATTTTTCAAAACTTTCTGATTGTATTAATTTATATAAAATCCTTTTCTTGATGTGTTTATTAAATTCAGGACTATTTCTGATGGATTCCATGTTATTCTGCAGCCAGTCTTTTTCTTCGGGATTTTGTATATGTTTATATTCCACGCCTATATTGCCGCAGTATGTCTGATAGAGCATCTCCAGTATGTTTCTCAGTTTAGCTGTTCTGTAACCGCCGAGTCCTTCCGTAATAAATTCTCTGTCATAATCCCATATTGTAAATCCGTAATTTGAAGGGTCGAGTTCAGGGTGATAATGCATCTGATGTTGAAGGGGGTCGAGGTTTGCCAGCAGATGCCCCCTTACACGGAACATATTAATCATCTGCAGGGTATGCGCCTGTTTTTCGAGAAGCTTTATATTAGTATGACTTTCTGTTTCATCGGGATAATTATCTTTTTTCCAATCTACAGGTTTAACGGGAATACCAAGACCCTGAAAAATTTCTTCATAGAATCCCTCATTCCCGATGAGCATTTCATTTATTTTTTTCAGAAACATTCCTGATTCCGCACCCTGTATAATGCGGTGGTCGTAAGTCGAAGTAATATTCATTATTTTGCTTATACCGAGTCTCGAAATTATTTCATCAGTCGAAGCCTGAAATTCCGCCGGATACTCTATTGCTCCGGCTGCGACTATAGTCCCCTGCCCGAGCATTAGTCTCGGATTTGACGATACAGTTCCGATTGTTCCGGGATTTGTAACAGTAATAGTAGTACCTAAAAAGTCAGATAAATCGAGTTTATTATTTTTTGCTTTGTTAATTAGAAGGTTATAGTATTCAAAAAATTCAATAAACGACAATTGTTCCGCATTCTTAATATTTGGAACGACAAGCGAGCGGGTTCCGTCTTTTTTTTCGACGTCAACAGCAATACCCAAACTGACGTTAGATTTTTTTATTAAATTAGGTTCGCCGTCAATAACCGCAAAGGAATTATTCATAACAGGAACATATTTCAATGCCCTGACAATCGCCCACCCGATGATATGCGTATAAGAAATTTTTCCCTTTTTGAAATTCTGTAAATTTTTATTTATAATTTTTCTGTTTTCTTCGAGAATTTTTACCGGAATTGTTCGCAGGGATGTTGCAGTCGGTATCGAAATACTCGTGTTCATATTCTCCACTATTTTTGCCGAGGAGCCTCTGATAGGGACGGCTTCTTCTCCATCAACAGGTGCGTAAGCAGATTTTCCCGAAGGTTTTTCGACCGGTTCTTTTTCCTTTTTACTTTTACCTGATATTGAGGAATCAGAAACAGGAAATATACCCAGATTCTGAAAATACTTTCTCCATTCATTGCTTACTGATTCGGGATTATCTTCATATCTTCCCATTATTTCCAGCACATACCAAAGATTGACTCCGAATTCCGATAATTGTTCTTTTTGATATTCGTTAAGTTTCTCTAATCTCATTGTATAATTCTGTTTTATTTTTCTATAGTTTTTCTCCCGATGCTGTAGTAACAGAATCCGAGTTCTTCCATTTTTTCAAGGTCATATATGTTTCTTCCGTCGAAAATTAAAGGATTTTTCAACGAACTTCTGATTTTATTAAAATCGGGATATCTGAATTCATTCCATTCCGTGAATATCAGTAAAGCATCTGCATCTTTCAATGCATCATACTGATTTTCCGCATAAACAATCGAATCTTTAAAAATGGATTTGGCAACTTCCATAGCTGCAGGGTCATACGCAGAAACTGTCGCACCGTGTTCAATCAATTTATTGATATTTACAATTGAAGCAGCTTCTCTCATATCGTCCGTATTGGGTTTAAACGACAATCCCCAAACCGCGAAATGTTTATTTTTAATATAATTCTTAAAATGTTCGAGTATCTTTCCGATTAAAACAAGTTTTTGTTTACTATTAACAATATCCACCTGTTTAAGGATTGTCATTTCCGATTTAAATTCCGAAGAAGTTTTTATGAGGGCTTTGACATCTTTTGGAAAGCAAGAGCCGCCGTAACCGATACCCGGGAACAGAAAACGCTTACCTATTCTGTTATCCGATGCAATACCCCGTCTGACCATATCTACGTTTGCGCCTACTTTTTCGCAAAAATTCGCGATTTCATTCATAAAAGTAATTCTCATTGCAAGGTAGGAGTTCGATGCATACTTGGTAACTTCAGCACTTTCAAGATCCATTTCGAAAATCGGATTTCCCTGTCTTACAAAAGGAACATACAGGTCTTTCATAACAGAGAGGGCTTTTTTACTGGATGAACCTATTACAATTCTGTCCGGTTTCATAAAGTCCTCAACTGCAAAACCTTCCCTCTGGAATTCGGGATTAGATACAATATCAAAGTTTTTTACACCGTGACTCTCGATAACTTTTTTCACTTTTTGTCCAGTGCCCACGGGGACAGTACTTTTATTTACAATAATTTTATAATTGTTATCGTTGTTTTCTTTCAGAATTTTTCCTGTTTCATCAGCCACGCCGAGCACAAATCTTAAATCGGCAGAACCGTCTCCGCCCTGCGGAGTAGGCAGGCAATAGAATATTATATCCGAATTAAGCACTGCATCTATTAATTCGCCCGTAAACGATAATCTTTTCTTTTCGATGTTTCTCTGAAATATTATATCCAGTCCTGGTTCATAAATCGGTACGATTGATTTTTTGAGTTTTTCTAGTATTTCAGGGCTGTTATCCATGCAAATAACATCATTACCCATTTCGGCAAAACAAGTAGCCGCCACAAGACCGACATAACCGGTACCAATAACAGAAAGATTCATAGTATTAATAATTTATTTTTTTAAAATACGAATAATTTTTTAATAAACAAAACTATTTTATTAAAATCATTTTTTTAGTAGTTATTATTTCCGCATATTTCATTCTGCAGAAATAAACACCGCTGTTGAATCCCGCCGCTTCCCATTTTATATTGTACACACCGGGAAATTTAAAGCCGTCAAATAAAGTCATTACTTCCCTGCCTGTAATATCATAAATCTTGATAACGACACGTCCGCCCGCAGGAATCTGAAACTGTATATTTGTAGAATTATTAAACGGATTCGGATAGTTCTGCAGCAGATAAAACTTATCCGGTACGGCAGCACCCGAAACATTCACAATCTCATTCAGATTTCTTCTCCATACACCGCTTCCATAAGTTCCGGTAAAGACGTAATTTTCAGTCGGCTGCAGACAGAATAAATAATAATTTATCAAACCGGTACTTACATTACTCCATTCCTGTCCGTAGTTTGTAGACAGATAGACTCCGCCTCCGTACGTAGCGGCTATAAGATTCTCACTGACATTAACAAGAGAAGTAACCATATAATTACCAAGATTGCTGGTAATTTTAGTCCAGTTCAATCCGTAATTGGTTGACCTGTACACTCCCGAGTCGAAAGCAGTAAAATAAAAATTATCATTTTCGAAAAGTAAAGAAGTAAACTTATAAGCTTTAAAAATCAGTGTATCCCATGTCTGACCGTTATTCGAAGTGGAATACAAGCCGTAGCCGTGAAGTGCGGCATAGAGTTTATTGTTTTTCAGCACCATTGACGAAACATACAACGGAGGAATATTAGAAGTAATATCGCTCCAGTCGCTTCCTCCGTTCGAAGAATAAAACACCCCTCTGTAAGTACCCGCATAAATATTCAAACCATCGGCAACAACGGAAGCCACAGATTCTTTAAACTCATTATTTAAAATATTCCAGTTATTTCCGTTATTAGTAGATATCAATATACCGTTACCTGCAGTAGCGGCATATAATCTCATTCCGTCTTTATAAAAAGCCGATATATTAAGATTAGTGATATCATTATTCACTTCCGTCCACAAGCTTCCCGAATTAGTAGATTTATAAATGCTGCCGTGATACGCTCCTGCATACAAATTTCCGTTATGTTCGATGAGTGCAGAGATAGCATTTGAAATTCCGTTATTTTTCAGATACCAATTTTCTCCCAGGTCATTTGATAAAAAAACCCCGCCTCCGCTCGGAAATCCGATTGTACCCGCAAACAATTTTGTTCCCAGAGGATACAGAGTATTAATCCATTTATATGTTAATCCGTTATTCGCCTGCCGCCAGTTTTTCCCGAAGTTATCCGAACGAAAAATCCCCTCTCCGTAACTGCCCGCAAAAATCGAATTTCCGACCTGAGCCAGTCCCCAATAGGCACTGTAAGTAGGAATTCCATTCGATAAGACACTCCACGTCTGTCCGTAATTAGTTGTCATAAAAACTCCCGCTGCATAAGTGCCGGCATAAACTCTGTCACCGATTTTCAAAAGCGAAAGGATACTTATTTTTTCAGGAATACCATTATTAACAATCCGCCAATTTGTTCCGCTGTTAGTCGAGATTTGTACTCCGCCTCCTATAATACCCGCAATAATTGTCGAGTCGTAAATCACAAGTGAAAGCGGAGGACTTGCATTAATCAACTGCCAGTTTGTTCCGTTATTTTCCGTAACAAACAAACCGTCCCACGTTCCCGCATACAATTTATTTCCGTAAGTTTTCAGGGTAAAAATATGAGTATTGAAACTAATCTTATTCCAAATTTCGCCGTCATTAGTTGACAAAAACACTCCACCGTTAGAAGGAGCGAAAGCAGTACCGGCATACAGATTATTTCCAGAAACAGCGAAACTTGTTATATTCAGGTTTTGCATACCGAAATTTTTCGGAATCCAACTTTCGCCTTCATTTGTTGATGCATACACACCGCTGTAATAAGTGCCGGCAAAAAGGCGGTTATCTTTATAAATGAATGCATAAACACTGCCGTTTCCGGGCATAGAAAGTTGAGTCCACTGTGCAGACAGCACAGAAGGAAGACACATTAAAATCAATATATTAATAAAAAAAATCTTTTTCAATTTCCCTGAATGATTTTCCCTGAACATCTTTTTCCGACACCAGAGGTTTTTTTATTTTCCAATCAATATTCAAATCTTCATCATTATATCTTATTGCTCTTTCATCTTTCCTGCTGTACAAAGCCGTACATTTATAGTGAAAAACGGCTATTTCCGATAATACAGAAAATCCGTGTGCGAATCCGGGCGGAATAAACAGCTGCTTATGATTTTCTTCAGTCAGTTCTACCGAAAAATATTTTCCGAAAGTCGGTGAATTGGATCTTATATCAACCGCCACATCCAGTACTTTTCCGTTAATCACCTGACACAGTTTTCCCTGTGCATATTCGCCTGTCTGATAATGCAATCCTCTTACGGTACCGTAAATCGATTTCGAAATATTATCCTGAACAAATTTTAAATCCAGTCCGGCATTTATAAATTTTTCGCTGTTGTATGATTCAAAAAAATATCCCCGTGCATCGGGAAAAACATCCGGAATGATTACCAGCAGGTCTCTGAAAGATGTTTTAAGTACTTTCATATATAATTATGATAAAAGTTATTATTAAAAACTTATTGAATAAAACATTCAATCGCAAATCAGAACGCAGGCAGAATTTTTCAATCAATAATCCTGAAAACGGAATTAAAAAAAATCAGATTAAAATTCATCATTCAGGACTCTCTCAAGATAGTTTCTGTACAAAGAATCCGGCATATTTTTTATTACTCTTTCGAAATCTGCTCTGTCAATAAACTTATTATGATAAGCAATTTCTTCGGGACAGGCGACTTTCAAACCCTGTCTGTCTTCTATTACTCCGAAGAAATTCGATGCCTGAAGCAGAGACTGCGGGTTTCCCGTATCCAGCCATGCTACTCCTCTGCCGATTTTAACAACCTGCAATTTTCCTTTATTCAAATATTCCTTATTGACATCCGTAATTTCGAGTTCGCCTCTTTCAGACGGTTTCAAATTTTTGGAAATACTCACTACTTCGTTATTATACACATACAAACCCGGGATTGCATAGTTGGATTTCGGCATTTTCGGTTTTTCCTCAAGTGAAATTGCTTTACCAGTCTCATCAAACTCCACAATACCGTACCTTTCCGGGTCGGTTACTCTGTATCCGAATATTGTTGCTCCGTCATTATTTTTCAGGGCATTATAAAAGAAATCGAGTTTTCCATAAAATATATTATCTCCGAGTATTAACGTCACCGAATCGTTTCCTGTAAATTTATCTCCGATAATAAATGACTCTGCAATACCGTTAGGTGCAGCCTGAACGGCATAAGAAATATTCATTCCTATATGCGAACCGTCTTCGAACAGTTTTTTATACAACGGTATTGTTTCACTGTTCGAAATTATCATTACTTCTCTTATTCCGCCGAGCATCAAAATCGACAACGGATAATAGATTAAAGGTTTATCATAAATAAGAGTCAACTGTTTACTGTAAACTTTCGAAATAGGATACATTCTCGTACCCGAACCGCCTGCTAAAATTATTCCTTTCATAAAATATAATATTTTTAAAATTTTTGATTATTATGCCATTTATAGGCAGATTCAATAATATATTCGATATCATACTTGGGGGACCAGCCGAGTTTTATCTTTGCACCGGTATTATCGGCAATCAAAACGCCGGGGTCACCCGGTCTTCTGTCGGTAATTTCATATTTAATTTTTCTGCCTGTAATTTTTTCCGCAATATCGATTATTTCCTTTACGGAATGACCTTTACCTGTTCCTATATTAAAAACATCAGAAGGCATTCCGTCGTTTAAAAAATTCAGTGCTTTAACGTGTGCATCCGCAAGGTCATTAACGTGAACATAATCTCTTATACACGTTCCATCTTTTGTCGGATAATCGTTTCCGTACACCGAAACTTTTTCTTTTCTGTCCAATACAGTAAAAAGAACAAGCGGAATCAAATGCGGTTCCGGATCGTGGCTTTCTCCGATTTCCATATTTTCCGATGCACCTGCAGCATTAAAATATCTCAATGAAACATATTTCATCCCGTATGAATTTCCGTAATCACTCAGTATTCCTTCTATTGCCAGTTTTGTTCGTGCATAAGGATTCAGCGGTTCTAATTTATGTTCTTCCGGAATCGGCAGTATAACCGGATTTCCGTAAACAGAACAGGTAGATGAAAAAACAAATTTTTCAACTCCGTTTTTCTGCGCCGCATCTATCAGGTTAAAACTGCCAATCACATTATTTCTGTAATAAAGTCCGGGATTTCCTACCGATTCCCCGACATAAGCAAAAGCTGCAAAATGTATAACTGCTTCAATTTTATATTTTTTAAATGCCTTTAATAGACCGTTATAATCGAGTAAATCGATTTTTTCAAACCTGACATTCTGCGGAACTGATTCTATATGTCCTCTCGATAAATTATCCAATACAGCAACTTCAAAACCGTTTTTCAGCAGAAATCTTACCGTATGAGAGCCTATATATCCCGCGCCGCCTGTTACTAAAATCATATTATTTTAATATAAACTTTTAATTTAATTAATTAAAAAAATAAATTAACTGTAATAAATATTATCCGAATTCATTTTATTTTATACATATAATTCTCACGGTTTTTTGTATGAAGCATTAAGAAAATTCCAATAAACCGGTAAAATAAAAAAAACTAAAGATTGAAAAATATGGTTATAATTTTATATTGTTTATAATCATTAAATTTAGGAATTTTCAGAAGTTACAAAAATAAAGGGTAATGGAAAAATTATTTTTAATAGACGCAATGGCGATGATTTACCGGGCATATTTTGCATTGATTTCCCGTCCACTGATTAATTCAAAAAAGCAAAATACATCCGCAGTTTACGGTTTTACTAATTTTCTGCTGAAAATAATAGAAGACGAAAAACCGTCGTATCTTGCCGTATGTTTTGACACCGAAAAACCGACTTTCCGGCATGTTGAATACCCGCTTTATAAGGCACAAAGGCAGGAAATTCCAACCGATATGCCCTGGCAGATAGAAAAAGTCAAGGAACTGATAAGAGCATTCAACATATCACTACTTGAACTTGACGGATACGAAGCAGATGATTTAATCGGAACAATAGCAAAGAGAGAATCGAATGAAGACATAAAAGTTTATATGGTTACTCCGGACAAAGATTTCACACAGCTGGTATCAAATAATATTTTAATATACAAACCCGCGAAAACCTTTTCGGGCAGCAGGGTAAGCGATGTTGAAGTAATGGACGAACACAAGGTGGAAGACAAATTCAAAGTTACTCCGGATAAAATAACAGAAATTTTGGGACTGATGGGGGACACATCGGATAATATCCCGGGTGTAAAAGGAGTCGGAGAGGTAACAGCAGCGGAATTAATCAGAAAGTACGGTTCAATTGAAAATCTTTACAACAGCATTGAAGAAATCAAAAAACCGAAATTAAAAGAAAATCTTATCAAATACAAAGACGACGCATTTCTTGCCAGAAAACTTGTAACGATATCGACAGATGTTCCTCTCAATTATTCGCTTGAAGACTTAAGGCTCAAGACGGCAAATTTCGAAGAAGCATACAAATTATTCGAAGAACTCGAATTCAAAAGTTTAGCAAAAAAATTTCAGTCTGCCAAGGTCAAAAAAGAACAAGACGAGGACATAAAAATATTAATTCTGGGAAAAAAGGAAGAAACCGAAGACATAAAAGTCAACATTCCTCCCGTATTCAAGAAACTGAAGACGATAAAAGACACAAAGCACAATTATTTTCTGATTAAGAACGAAGATGAACTCAGGCGTCTCGTAAATAAAATCAAAGCCGAGGAATTTATTTCATTCGACACTGAAACCTCCGGGCTCGATCCGCTCAACTGTGAACTTGCAGGAATGTCTTTTTCATACAGCGAGACATTCGGTTTTTACGTTCCGGTGTTCGGTTCTTTAAAAGGAACAGGAACGGAGTCACTACTGCCGCAGAGCGGTATAGACATCGAAACGGTTTTAAATCTCGTAAAACCGATACTCGAAGACAACAATGTAAAAAAAGTCGGACAAAACATAAAATTCGATTACCTCGTAATGAAAAACCACGGTATAGAAATCAAGAATATCATTTTTGATACTATGGTAGGAGCTTACATACTCGAGCCGGGTGGTGAATTCAAAATGAATTACCTTGCTGAAAAATATCTTTCATACACACCAATCGGTATCGAGGAATTAATCGGCAAGGGTAAAGAGCAAATAAGCATGACCGAACTGCCTCCCGAATCGGTAAAAGATTACGCTTGCGAAGATGCAGACATTACACTGCAGCTCTTTCACCGTATAAAATACGAACTGCAGAAAGTAAATTTATATAAATTATGTTCCGATATTGAAATTCCGCTGATAAAAGTTCTTGCGGAGATGGAATTCACCGGTGTAAAGACAGACAAAAAAATATTAAATTATCTGGGCGGAGAAATAACAAAATTAATAACCAACCTTGAAAATAAAATTTATAATTTTGCAGGAACGGAATTCAACATAAATTCGACCAAACAATTATCGGAAATACTTTTCGTCAAGCTGAAATTACCGACAACCAAAAAGACAAAGACAGGTTACTCGACTGACGTAAGTGTGCTTGAAGAACTTCGTCTTGAACATCCGATTATATCCAAGCTACTCGATTACAGGATGCTGACTAAACTGAAATCCACATACATAGACGGACTGCTTCAGGCAATCAACAGGAACACCGGACGCATACATACCTCATTCAATCAGGTTGCAACCACAACGGGCCGTTTAGCAAGCAACAATCCGAATTTGCAGAACATTCCGATTCGGACAGATGCAGGCAAAAGCATCCGTAAAGCGTTCGTTCCGGAAAACGATAAATTTTTAATTTTATCAGCCGACTATTCTCAGATAGAGCTGAGGATAATGGCACACATTTCAAAAGACGAGAATATGATAAGCGCATTCCGCCGCGGACACGACATACACAACGAGACCGCTATGAGAATATTCAACGTCAAATCTTCAAAAGACATAACTCCCAATATGAGGCGCAAGGCAAAAGAAGTAAATTTCGGAATAATGTACGGGATAGGAGCATTCGGACTGGCAACACGCCTCGAAATAAAGAACACTGAGGCAAAAGCAATCATAGATAAATATTTCAATGAATATCCGAATGTAAAAGATTATATGGAAAAGACCAAAAAATTCGCCCGTGAAAACGGTTACGTGCAGACATTAATGGGGAGGAGACGATACCTGCCTCAAATCAACAATCAGAATTTAAACGCAAGAGCAGAAGACGAAAGAGCGGCAATAAATATGCCGATACAGGGTTCTGCTGCCGATATGATAAAAATTGCGATGATTAATATTTACGACGATTTTCAGAAAAAGAAGTTAGAATCAAAAATGATTCTGCAGGTACATGACGAGCTTGTTTTTGAAGCTAAAATCACTGAACTGGATGAAGTTAAAAAAATCATTCAGAGAGAGATGAAAAGCGCAATAAAGCTGGATGTTCCGATAGAAATAGAAATCGGCACGGGCGGCAACTGGTACGAAGCACATTGACAAACCAAAATAAACCGGATTATGAGCAAAATTGTAACAAAGTTTGTTGAATGTTATATAATATTAAGAATAAACAAGACTGTCAAATATTTACTGCTTAAACGGAGCAAAGACGTGGACGTATATCCGGGAATCTGGCAGCCGGTAACAGGCAGAATAGACAGAGGCGAGAAAGCATACGAAACCGCTTTACGGGAATTAAAAGAAGAAACAGGATTAAATTATAAAAATTTTTACATAGTTAATACGATAAACGAATTTTATCTTGCCAACAGTGATTCAATACACCTTGTACCGGTTTTTCTTGCCGAAGTTGCAGAAGATAAAGTCAGAATATCCCCCGAACACAGCGAATATCAATGGCTGACAGAAAAAGAAGCAGTAAAAAAGTTATACTGGCAGAGCCAGAAAGACATCCTGAAGTCGATCAACAAAAATTTAAAAAATAAAACCTACATAAAAAAAATATTATGATAATAGTAACAGGCGGAGCCGGATTCATCGGCAGTGCAATAGTCTGGAAATTAAACCAGCTCGGGAAAGAAAAAATAATCATCGTTGACGAATTCGAAAAAAACGAGAAATATAAAAATCTCATACAGTTAAAATATCTCGATTTCATAGATAAAAAAGAATTTCTGGTAAAAATCGATAAAGGTTTTCTCGTAAAGAATCCGGTGAAATACATATACCATATGGGCGCCTGCAGTTCAACTACGGAAACCGATGTCTCTTATCTGCACATTAATAACTACGAATACACAAGAACATTGTGCATTAATTCAGTTGCCAACGGCATCAGATTTATATATGCATCTTCGGCAGCCACTTACGGAAACGGAAAAAAAGGATATCAGGACGACGAGAGAAAACTCGATAAACTTTTTCCTTTGAATGCATACGGATATTCAAAATATCAGTTTGATTTATGGGCCTGGAAAAACCGCTTTCTGGACAAAATAGCCGGGCTTAAATACTTCAATGTTTACGGTCCGAACGAATACCACAAAGGCGATATGCTGAGTGTAGTAAATAAGGCATTTAATCAAATCAAAGAAACCGGAAAAGCAAGATTATTCCGTTCTTACTCTTCTGATTACGGGGACGGCGAACAGAAGAGGGATTTTATTTATATAAAAGATGCAGTCGAGATGACAATCTTTTTTCATGAGAACAAAAAAGTAAACGGTATTTTCAACGTTGGCACAGGAACGGCAAACACATTCAACTCATTTATTAAACCGATTTTCAAAGCATTGAATCTGCCCGAACAAATAGAGTATTTCGAAATGCCCGATTATCTCAAGGGTAAATATCAGGACTATACTCGGGCAGATACCACTAAACTCCGAAATGCCGGCTATAAAAGCAATATAACACCCATCGAAGATGCAGTTACGGATTATGTAACAAACTACCTGAATACAGATAATCCGTACTTACATTGAAAGATAAATTAATTGTTACAAGGATATTATTACCATATTTACAACCGGGGAAATAATAAAGAATTGATATTCAGAGAAGAAAGTAATTATTATTATTTCCTCAAAAGATTCTACAATTTTTTAAATAAATATGTGAAAGTCTATGCCTATTGCTTAATGCCGGAACATTTTCATTTTTTGATTAAAGTAAGAGTATTATCAGAATCCGCAACAATTAAATCAGATACATATGTTTCAAAACTCACACCAATAGAAAAAGCATTCAGAGACTTTTTCATAAGTTATTCAAAAGCTTTCAATAAAAGATACAGCAGAACAGGAAGTTTATTTCAATACAAATTTAAAAGAAAATTAATAAACAACGAATCATATCTGATAAGGATAATACCATATATACATGGAAATCCAGTCAGGAAAAAACTTTGTAATGAATTAAAAGAATGGAAGTTCAGTTCTTATAACAGTATCATAAGTGAGAAAAAGACAAATATAAAAAGAAAAGAAGTGCTGAATTTATTTGGGGGTTTGAATAATTTTGCGGAATATCATAAATACTATTCTACATTATTAGAAGACAGAAAATTACTTTTCTAAACTACAAAAGTCTGAAAAACTTTTCTTCAGGATGTTAAAATTTTTTTAAAACTACAAAAGTCTGATTAACTTTTCTTCGGGATGTTAAATCTCACTAATATATAACTTCACATAAATCATTCGGCTGCAATTAAGACTTTTGTAGTCTGGGGGTTCTTAAAACTACAAAAGTCTGATTAACTTTTCTTCAGAAAATTAAAGCCTACTAATATATAACTTCTCTTAAATTATTCGGAAGTAACTAAGACTTTTGTAGTCTGGAGGTTCTTAAAACTACAAAAGTCTGAAAAACTATTCTTCGGAATATTAATGCCTACTAATATATAACTTCACATAAATCATTCGGCAGCAACTAAGACTTTTGTAGTCTGATGGTTGGAAAACTACAAAAGTCTGAAAAACTATTCTTCGGAATATTAATGCCTACTAATATATAACTTCACTTAAATTATTCGGCTGCAACTAAGACTTTTGTAGTCTGGGGTTTGGAAAACTACAAAAGTCTGAAAAACTAATCATAAAGATATCAATATCTGAAATATATAACTTAACTGAAATTGATGAAGCTGTAACTAAGACTTTTGTAGTCTGGTGACGGACTTTTGTAGTCTGGGATTTTTTTAAAACTACAAAAGTCTGAAAAAATATTCTTCGGGATGTTAAATCTCACTAATATATAACTTCACTTAAATTATTCGGCAGTAACTAAGACTTTTGTAGTCTGGGGGCTTTTAAAACTACAAAAGTCTGAAAAAATATTCTTCGGGATGTTAAATCTCACTAATATATAACTTCACTTAAATTATTCAGTGGCAACTAAGACTTTTGTAGTCTGGGGGTTCTTTAAAACTACAAAAGTCTGAAAAACTATTCTTAGGAATATTAATGCCTACTAATATATAACTTCACATAAATCATTCGTCAGCAACTAAGACTTTTGTAGTCTGGTGTCGGACTTTTGTAGTCTGATGTTTGGAAAACTACAAAAGTCTGAAAAACTAATCATAAAGATATCAATATCTGAAATATATAACTTAACTGAAATTGATGAAGCTGTAATTAAGACTTTTGTAGTTTGGGGGTGGACGTTTGTAGTCTGGGATTTTTTTAAAACTACAAAAGTCTGATTAACTTTTCTTCGGGATGTTAATGCCTACTAATATATAACTTCTCTTAAA
>VGWA01000011.1 GCA_016873795.1 Ignavibacteria bacterium | reverse complement strand
AAAAGCGATAAGATCTATAACAGGAAGAAGCTTGAAAGTCGTAAGGCAATATATTAATTTGTATTATGAGTTCACTCGCTAATAACCATAAAAATATATGGACGACAAATGTCGTAATAGTAAATAAGGGAACTTACTTTTGTAAATTCAGATGGCAAAGAAGTAATAACTTTTACAAACAGATACTGAATGCTTCGTGTTTTAGATATAAATTTATTTATCCTTCCAATATTGTTTTTTTCTTTATCAATATAACCCCACTTCCCGTTTAACTTTACAGCAAATAATCCTTCAGAGAAAGCTAATGCACCCTCATATTAAACAGTATTATATCTTTGCTTTTTTTATTAACAAACCCACACTAATCTCCTTTTCTGTAAGGAATTAAATCCAGCAGTTTCCAAGATGAATCATTTTGTTCAATGATTTCCTAAAAAGAAAACAAAATAATTAAACTAAACAAGAAGAAAATAAAAAAAGTTATTTTTATTCATAAAAATCACCTTGACAATATAATCTACTTGTATTATATTTGCAGTAATAATATAATACAGTTTATTTATGATACCGATACCCATATTTCCGGATTACTATGCACATACAGACGGGCGGATATACCAGATAAAAAAAGAAACCCGTCGAAAGAGCATCATCGGCAGTAACCTGAAATACAGGCAGGTCAACCAGTATCTACCCTCATATTCAAAATATCTTTGCGTATCCATTAAGACAGCCGCTCATTCTTACACATTTGTACCTGTTCACAGACTAATAGCAAATGCTTATTATAAAATCGACCCGTCAGAATATACAATTTCTCACGCAGACGGTAACGTGTTCAACAACCGCCCTTCCAATTTGAAATTCAAAAGGAAACCTAAATTATTTACAACGACTGAAAACCAAAATATCAAATATTCTGAAATACCGGAACTTGAACAAATATTCAAAAACCACATTAATTACGACTGCAATAATCCCTACTGGAAAAAATACAAAAAAATCAAGAATACGAATAGATTCCGTCCGACTTACAACTGGCTGTTAATCTATCTGAAATCCAATAAACTTTTATAACAATGAATTTTAAAGAAATATCAAACCATTACTTTACCAAAATCATCACCGCTCCATGCTTCGATTCAAAACACGGCTGTAATAACACATCGCTTCTGTTCCCTGATTTTTATTTTCTTCTCACCTCCGCAATCGGACTGTATAATGAAAAATTTCCCGAATCCAAAATTATAATAACCGATACATTCAGAAGCAACAAATTTCAGAGCAAGCTACATTCCGACGGACAGTCACACTATAAATCCCGCAGTCCTCATCACTTCGGACTTGCTGCCGGCATAGTTTTTTCCGACGGAAAAAAAATTGACCGTACGGGTAATTACAAACATCTATTCAGATGCATGAGAGAAAAAGGATTTTACAGAGTAAAGCAGGAAAGATACAATTTCCAGCATATCTCGACGGGAAAATTCTACGAACTTCGTAAATTCATATTCATCGAAATCCGAAACTTCCAATTGCGTTACCGGCTCAATCCGACCGGCAAAATAGACAAACAAATAATAATCACGGCAACGGAACTCTCAAAACGCAGCTATTATTCTAACACCCGCCTGCTCCACCCATAAAACGTGATGAGTTACGCGTAACAAGTCCCTCATAACGTGTGACTCATAACTATTTAATATTTTTAACTGTTAATTATTTCCATCAATCATAACTTTTTCGACTCTTCAACTTTTTTAATTTAACGTTTAACATTTATAATACAACATTGAATTTTAAAAAATTGTATTTACTTTCCGAATTGTTTATACTATCTTTAATTGCTATGAACTTCCTGTCCAAATCCTTGCTATGTATTTTATTCTTATCTGTAATCATATTACCATTCGATGATATATATCCCCAAACACGGCAGCTGCTTTATCCCGCAGGTTACATTAATACATGGGATAATATTGGATTTATCAAAGGAAAAGACAACACAAATATTGCAAACGATTATTACTTCGACGATGTTATCCAGTGCGGCAGTTACAAATACAGGCTTAAACAAATTGACTACAACGGAAACTTCAATTATTATAACCTCGAAGATAAAGTAACGATTCTAAATCCGTTTCAATTCGAACTATCGTTAATACATCCAAACCCATTCAACTCATCAGTAAAAATAGATTACAAAATACTCATCGAAACACCTGTAGTCCTAATGCTCTACGACCTCTCAGGCAGAGTAGCAAAAAAATACTTAACGAATTTCGAAAACCCGGATATTATTCGGAAATCCTCGATGCGACACAACTCCCAAGCGGTGTATATTTCTGCCGTATTGAAGCTGGGAAATTCACAGAAATATAATAATTGATTCTACTAAAATGAAAACAAAAATTTTCAATATAGTAATACTCTTTATTATTTTTAATTGTTCATTCTTAATTTTTAATTGTTACTGCCAGTGGGAGCCTTGCATCTTGACACCCCCTACAAACAAAAGAATTTATTCAATTGCTATAAGCGGAAATAATATCTTTGCAGGAACACAAAATTACGGAGTCTATGTCTCAACAAATAACGGACAAAGCTGGACTCAAACTTCTCTGAATAATAGAAATATTATATCACTTACTAAAAGCGGAAATAATATTTTCGCAGGAACACAATATTTCGGAGTGTATCTTTCCACAAATAACGGACAAAACTGGACACAAACGATTTTAAATGACAAAACAGTATATTCCCTTGCCGTCTGCGGAAATTATATTTTTGCAGGAACACAATATAACGGAATATACTTTTCGACAAATAATGGGGAAAACTGGGCACATACTTCAATGAATACAAAAACTGTCTTATCCCTTACTGTCAGTGAAAATAAAATTTTTGCAGGTACATATCAATGGGGTGTCTACCTTTCCACAGATAACGGACAAAACTGGACTCCCACCGGTTTAAATGGCTATGAAATATACTCCCTTGCCGTCTGCGGAAATAATATCTTTGCAGGTTCAGTTAATTATAATTGTCCTTCCAATTATCATGGTGTCTATCTCTCAACAAATAATGGACAGAACTGGTCGCTAACTTCTTTAATTAATAGAACAGTTTATGCCCTTGCCATATCAGGTAATATTATTTTCGCAGGTACAGATTATGGAGTCTATTTTTCAACAGATAACGGACAAAACTGGACACACCCAGTTTACAATATTTGGGTTCGTTCACTTGCAGCTTCAGAAAATAATATTTTTATGGGAACAACTAACGGAATTTATCTCTCCACAAATTTCGGACAAACCTGGACTCATTTGGCTTTAGATAATCAACTTGTTACATCTCTCACTATAAATGGAAATAATATTTTTGCAGGAACTAATTTGTATGGCATCTATCGCTCGATAAATTATGGACAATCCTGGACTCAAACTTCTATGAATGAACAATATGTTCTTTCCCTTTCAGCGAGCGGAAATTATATTTTTGCAGGAACATGTAACGGTATCTGGCTCTCTACATCAAACGGACAATACTGGACTCAAATCGGCTTGAACAACCTACATGTCTACTCAATAGCCATAAGTGGAAATAATATTTTCACAGGAACATTAAATTATCAAGGTTCGGGTGGTGTCTGGCTCTCCACAGATAACGGACAAAATTGGACACAAACTACTTTAAATAACTTAACTGTTTATTCACTTTCTGCAAATTATTATATATTAGCGGGGACATTCAATTTTCAAGGTTCAGGAGGTGTTTGGCTTTCCACAAATAACGGACAAACATGGACGCAAACCTCTTTGAATGATAAAACAGTTAACACACTTGCAATAAACGAAAATTATATATTTGCAGGAACTAATTCGTATGGCATCTGGCTCTCCACAAATAACGGACAAAACTGGAGACAAACTGATCTTACTGATAAAAATGTTCTCTCCCTCATTGTTTCGAGAAATAATATTTTTGCTGGCACTTCCGATTCCGGATTCTATCTCTCTACAAACAATGGACAAACCTGGATACAGAACAATCTCGG
The DNA here is from genome assembly GCA_016873795.1 of Ignavibacteria bacterium. Lineage (GTDB taxonomy): Bacteria > Bacteroidota > Ignavibacteria > Tepidaquicellales > Tepidaquicellaceae > VGWA01. Next base: position 32,289 of record VGWA01000011.1, on the reverse strand, counting down.
ATTTTACGATAATCCCACTGTTAATTCATTAATCATTGGAAACAATTATATATTTGCAGCAACATCGCAATCCGTCTGGCGTCGCTCACTGCAAGAAATTATTGGGATCCAAAACATAGGTACTGAAGTTCCCTCTGCTTTTTCGTTGGAGCAGAATTATCCGAATCCGTTTAATTCTATGACAAATGTTAAATTTCAAATTATAAATTCTGGTAACGTAAAATTAATCGTGTTTGATATGCTTGGAAAAGTAGTCGCAACTCTTGTAAATGAAAACCTCCAGCCCGGCACTTATGAAACAACTTTCGACGCCTCACAACTTCCAAGCGGTGCATATTTCTGCCGCATGCAAGCAGGAATATTCACAGATACAAAAAAACTAATCCTCCAGAAATAAAAAAAAAAATTCCGCATCTCTCCCAAAACATGTACTCGAATGTTATCGGAAATCCCCTTTGTAAACGAAAAAATCTTCTTTAATTCATGTCAATTTGTGTCAATCTGCGTGCATTCATGATCTCACCTCTTATCACCAAAAACTGACCTCTCACCCTGTCACTCTGAACATGCCTGACTTTAGTTCTTAGGATCTCGTAACTCATTACTCATAAATTCTTATTGTTCATTCTTAAATTTTCCAATTGTATGGTTCCATGGAATAATAGAACATCTATTAATTTAATATTTGAATAATTAAACTTCTTATCTATATTTTCATTAACAAGTATTATTCATTTAAGTCGTTAAATAATAGTAATATATAATATTATATTCAATAAATTTGTGAAATCAGCTAACGATTTGTGATATTAGCGGTTACTATTCGAGTATATTATTTGTCAGTTTCACAAATTCGTTTTATTATATGTATAATAAAGATATCGTTCTAATACCATTTCAGCATTGAAGTTATAATTTTCAAAAGTTCAATCCATCTTAAGCATTACATTAATATTTGCTATATAAAACAAATAAGCTGAATTTACGTATAATACATAAATAAATTCATATTATTATTAAAAAAATAGTCTTATAAATCGAAAAATAAAACAAAATGAAATACAAAGTTCATCGCATAGAAGTAAAAAAAGATAATATACAGGAAAAGCTCGAACAGTTTATAAATAAGCTTGACGGCGAAGTAATTGCAATACTGCCAAACGTGACTCAATATTTTATGATGTACGGAGCAAAAATTAATTTTCTCCTGATAGTTGAAAAAACCAAATAAACCAATTCGTTTCCATAGTGTACTAATCGAAGTATACCAAAGTTCCCTTTTCTTACAATCACCCACACTGCAATGCCCCAGACTGTAAAGTTTATCTCTTACTCAAATCTCAACGGAACGAAAATTCCTTCTCATCGCGATACACTGATATTAAGAGAAAAAACTAAATACATAGTAATCTTAAAAACTATTTATTATTTTTAAAAAATTTTACTTTATAATTATGAAAAAATATTTACTCTTAATTTTTGCCGGAATACTGCTTTGCAATTCAGTATTCGCACAGGAGGATATAATACTTAACGGAAAACCTATTGACGAATATATAACAGAATCAATGAAAAGATGGGAAGTTCCGGGTGTTTCCGTGGCAATTATTAAAGACGGGGAAATAGTATTACTAAAAGGATACGGCATCAGAGAACTCGGAAAATCCGATAAGGTTGACGAAAATACAATCTTCGCAGTGGCTTCAAACACAAAACCTTTTACGGGTACACTCGTCGCAATGCTTGAAGCGGAAAAAAAACTTTTTCTTGACGATAAAATTACAGACTATATTAAATCTTTCTTGCTTTACAACGATAAATTTTCGGAAGTTGCAACCATTAAAGATATGCTCACTCACAGAATCGGATTGGGTACTTTTCACGGTGATTTCCTGACCTGGGGAACTAAGTTTTCACGCGGCGAAACGATTTCAATGATGAAATATGTAAAACCTATATATGATTACAGAAGCGGATTCGGATATAATAACAGCGGATTCCTTGTAGCTGGTGAAATTGCCGGTTTTGTTTCAAAAAAAAGCTGGGATGAACTTATTAAAGAATATTTTTTCATACCGCTTGAGATGAACCGCTCCTGCACGTCCGTGAACGATTTGAAAAATTTCGATAATGTGGCTACTCCGCATTCTCTCGACTATGATTTCAAATATGTGCCTGTACCATGGCGGAATGTGGATAATATCGCTCCTGCCGCTTCTATCAATTCATCCGCCGCTGATATGGCTAACTGGATTCTGATGCAGGTTAACGAAGGAAAATTTAAAGATAAAATTATATTCGATAAAAAAATACTTCTTAAGACTCAAACTCCATATAACGTTATCCCCTCTCCCACTCACGGCTCGAAAAATCTGACCGGACGTCATTTTATGACTTACGGACTTGGCTGGTTTATGATGGACTATAAAGGTAAACTGCTAATCGAGCACTCGGGGGGATATGACGGGATGGTCTCACGAACTGCATTTCTGCCGGAGGAAAAAGCGGGTCTGGTGATTCTTACTAATAACGACCAGAACGGTATGATTTATTCACTGATGTATCAGATTTTCGATTGGTGCATAAATGCTCAAACTACTAACTGGGACAGTGTTTTCTTTGTGAATTTCAGCAGAAATTTTGAGTATGAGAAATCACAGTGGGAAAATATTCTCGAGAAAAAAGATGAGTCGCTAAAAACTTCGTTTGATTTGAATAATATTACCGGTACATATTTCAATGAAGCTGGGGGAAACTGCAGTATTACGTTTGAAAATGATAAATATATTCTGAGGATGGATTGCAGAAATAATTTCGAAGGTACGCTTGAACAGTGGAGAAATGATACTCTGCTGTTTATTCCTAACGATCTAGTGTTCAACAGATGTCTTGTTCCTGTAAATGCAAAAAACGGAAAAATTGAGTCTTTTAAGCTCAAAGCAAACGATTTCATCGACCCGCTATACTATGAATTCATCAAACAAAAATAATACGTGAAGTGTAACGCATTAAGCGTGATGAAGTAAGTGTTCAGAAATCAGAGAATACAGGTCTGAGAAGAGTCCAGATTGCGAATGGATGTGAATTAAAAAATCCACGAATTATCGCGAATGTTTAACTGCGAACAGAGGTGAATAATAAGTACCACGAATTATCACGAATGTAGAATCAAGAAAAGACGCGAATAGTCCTGAGTTCTTGACTTTAGCCGGGATAAATGCAGAATGTAAAATGCAGAACGAAAAATTAAAAACTTATAAATAATAACTTATAATTGATAACTTACTAATCTTACCTGTCTTTTTCCTTGACATTTTAATCCTTTCTTATTATTTTAGCACTCTCTATAATTGAGTGCTAATATGCTTAAATAAACAACTATTTTTAAATAACTAAAAAACAGGAGTAATTTATGAAATTAAGACCATTATCGGACAGAGTGCTGGTAAAGCCCTCTCCGGCTGAAGAAAAGACAAAATCCGGGATTATAATCCCCGACACTGCAAAGGAAAAACCTATGCAGGGTGAAATTATCGCGGTCGGAAAAGGAAAAACCGACGATAACGGTAAGTTTATCCCACTCGAAGTAAAAGTCGGCGACAAGGTTCTATACGGAAAATATTCAGGAACCGAAGTTACGATTGACGGCGAAGAATATCTCATAATGAGGGAATCGGATATTTATGCCATTATTTAATTTAAAATTGTAATTTAAAAAAAATATAAAGGAGAAATAATTATGTCTTCAAAACTCATTCATTACAACGCAGAAGCAAGAGCCGCACTTATGAAAGGTGTCGATAAACTTGCAAACGCTGTAAAAGTAACACTTGGTCCGAAAGGACGAAACGTGCTGCTCGACAAGAAATTCGGTGCACCAACGGTAACAAAAGACGGTGTAACAGTAGCAAAGGAAATCGAACTGGAAGATGCTGTTGAGAATATGGGTGCTCAGATGGTAAAAGAAGTGGCATCGAAAACTTCGGATGTAGCCGGCGACGGTACAACTACCGCAACCGTACTTGCTCAGGCAATCTTCCGCGAAGGATTGAAAAATGTTACCGGCGGAGCTAATCCGATGGACCTTAAAAGAGGAATTGACCAGGCAGTAGAAGCAATAGTCAAAGGTCTGAAAGATTTATCCCAACCAATCAAAGACAACAAGGAAATTGCACAAGTCGGTTCCATTTCTGCCAATAATGACAAAGCTATCGGTGAACTGATTGCAAACGCAATGGACAAAGTCGGCAAAGACGGCGTCATTACAGTCGAAGAAGCTAAAGGTACTGATACAACACTCGATGTAGTCGAAGGTATGCAGTTCGACAGAGGTTACCTGTCCCCTTATTTTGTGACCAACGCTGATTCTATGGAAGCAGAACTCGAAGACCCCTATATTCTGATTCACGACAAGAAGATTTCTTCGATGAAAGACCTGCTCCCGATTCTTGAAAAAATAGCACAAGCGGGAAAGAGCCTGCTTATTATTGCCGAAGATGTAGAAGGCGAAGCACTTGCAACGCTTGTAGTCAACAAATTAAGAGGTACGCTTAAAGTATGTGCAGTTAAAGCTCCGGGATTCGGTGACAGAAGGAAAGCCATGCTTGAAGATATAGCGGTTCTGACAAAAGGCACCGTAATTTCCGAAGAACAGGGATACAAACTCGAGAATGCTACTGTATCATATCTTGGAAGTGCAAAGAGAGTCGTTATTGACAAAGATAATACAACTATTGTTGAAGGTGCAGGCGATACTAAGGAAATAAAGAAGAGAATTAACGAGATTAAGGCACAAATCGAGAAAACAACTTCGGATTATGACAAAGAAAAATTACAGGAAAGACTTGCAAAATTATCAGGCGGTGTAGCAGTCCTGAAAATCGGTGCAGCCACCGAAATCGAAATGAAGGAAAAGAAAGCAAGAGTGGAAGATGCTTTGCATGCGACAAGAGCAGCAGTCGAAGAAGGAATTGTTGCAGGCGGCGGAGTTGCATTCCTGAGAGTCGTACATAAACTCGATGACCTGAAATTCGATAATGATGATATTAAACTCGGTATAAATATTGTAAGAAAAGCGATTGAAGAACCAATTAAACAGTTGGTAAACAATACCGGACTTGAAGGCTCGGTTGTAGTCAATAAAGTAAAAGAAGGAAAAGGCAATTTCGGATTTAATGCGGCTACTGAAGAATATGAAGACCTTGTGAAAGCAGGAGTAATCGATCCGACGAAAGTGGCACGCGTAGCAATAGAAAACGCCGCATCGGTAGCTTCGTTACTGCTTATGACTGAAGCGACAGTAACGGAAAAACCTGAAAAGGAAAAAGCACCTATGATGCCTCCGGGCGGAATGGGCGGCGGTATGGATATGTACTAAACCGAAAATGATATACGAATATAAAAAAGGAGCAAAGAAATTTGCTCCTTTTTTTATTACAACCCCTGCCCTGTTATCCTTGAAAAATGTCGCAGCTACGCTGCTTACCTGTGAAATATTTTTACATGCTACAAAGATGCCGCTCCTACGGAGCTCTTTGAAAACACGGTATTTATCCTACAAAGATGTCGCAGCTACGCTGCTTACCTGTGAAATATTTTTACATACTACAAAGATGACGCTCCTACGGAGCTCTTTGAAAACACGGTATTTATACTACAAAGATGTCGCAGCTACGCTGCTTACCTGTGAAATATTTTTACATGCTACAAAGATGACGCTCCTACGGAGCTCTTTGAAAACACGGTATTTATACTACAAAGATGTCGCAGCTACGCTGCTTACCTGTGAAATATTTTTACATGCTACAAAGATGTCGCTCCTACGGAGCTTTTTGAAAACACGGAATTTATCCTATAAAGATGTCGCAACTACGCTGCTTACCTGTGAAATATTTTTATATGCTACAAAGATGCCGCTCCTACGGAGCTTTTTGAAAGCCCGGAATTTATCCTGCAAAGATGCCGCTCCTACGGAGCTTTAAATGACAAACGAAAAATAATGTAAAATGTAGAATTAGAATTATTAATAAAAAGTAAAAAGTGAAAGGTAAAGTGTTTTGAGAATGAATTTACGCGAATAAAAATAACACGAATTGACCCGAATGATTAATGCCACGAATTATAACGAATTTAAGCAAATGAATGATGAATAATTTTTTACAATATATTCGATAATATATGTTATATGTTATATGTTATATGTTATATGTTATATGTTATATGTTATACGTTATATGTTTTCAATTTGTAATTTTTTTACACTCTTAATTGTTAACAATTTATTAATATGCATATCCTAAAAGTAATAAATACTCTCATTATTCTAATCTTTCTTAATATTCCTGCACTTCCTCAGGAAAAGGAAAACACAACCGGGAAATATATATCCTGGACTTTGCTTCAGGCAGTTCCTTCATTCGGATTTGTACAGGATGCAAATTCCAACGATGCACGAATACAGTTAGCTTTGAAATGGAACATTACACCCGTGAATTTCTCTTTCACCGCAAATAAATACGTATCCCCTTTTCAGTTTTTTATGATTAATCCGGTAAGAAGAAACACAGGTTCAATAGAAATATTTATCCAACCTGAACTTGCTACAGCCTCTTATTCATACAATAATTTCAATAAATTCGGATTAAGTACAGGTACACGTCTCATTCTTCCTGTATCGGAAATGGGCGAGAATATTTCCGCATCCATAGGCGGAAAATATAATTACAGAAATTTAAATTCAGGTGAAAAATATCAGTCATTCGGAATTGAAGCCGGGATTTATTTTATTGCAGGTATTGTCGGTTTTCAAGCAGGTTACAACTTCGATTCAAGGTCACGCTATACTTTTAATTTTTATTTTAAATATTTCTGATGAAAAAAACCATTTCTTACATCATTATAATAATTTTTATATCGCTAATCATAAGCGGGTGCGCCGGATTTTCGATTCTGACAAAAAATATCGGAAGAACAATTTCCACTCCCCCCGAAAAAGTAAAGTTTAAAATATCCAAACCTGTGAAAGACAATATTAAATTATCTGCACTATGGATAGGACATTCCTCCGTACTTTTACAGATTTATGATAAGGTTATTTTATTCGACCCTTTTTTTGAAAATTCGCTTGTCGGAGTATTTACAAGAATTAAAGAAGCGGGATTAGACCGTGAATCTATTTCAAAACTGGATTATATTTTTATATCACATTCACATATCGACCATCTTCACTTTAATTCGATTGGTTATTTCGAAAGTAAATTCCCCAAGACACATCTGATTTATCCCGAAGGAACCGAATATTATCTTCCTGATTTCGATTTCCCGCAGACAAGAATAAAAATATCAAAGGCGTTATCAAATTATTTTATCGGAGATTCACAAACTATCGACGGGATAAAAATAACACCGGTCTATGCACTGCATACGGGAGGACGATACGCATTAGATACGTACTTATGGAAAGTGCAGGGACACATCGGTTACATAATAGAATACAAAGAAGTATGCATATATTATGCCGGGGATACAGGTTATCATCCTGAAGCATTCAAAGTGATAGGAAAAAATTTTAAAATCAATCTGGCATTTATTCCTTTAGGTCCCTGCCTCGACTGTGATGGAAAAGGTTTTAAATATCATACTTCTTCAATAGAAGGACTGGACTTGATGAAGGATGTAAATGCGGAATTTATGTTACCGATACATTACGGTGCAATCGAATATTTCCGTGATGCAAACTTCCCTCTTGAATCAATGAAAACCATACTTCAGAGAGAAGACTATACGGGATTAAAAAATAAAATAATTATACTCAATGAAGGAAATCAGATTGTTTTCGAAAATAATCTGAGTGAATACCGTCTGGTGAGCGGGGAAAATCAGTAACTTAAAAACGAAAAAAAATTACTATAAAGAAACAACTAACTGATATCTGATTTTATTTCTTTTATCAATGATTTAACCGTTTCCGTTTCAAACGGGTTGATCTTTTCATTCATTTCTATCCATTGTATTCTAACATCGGTATTGAACCAGGTCAACTGACGCTTTGCGTAGCGTCTGGTATTTCTTTTGATTAATTCAATCATCTCCGTTTCGGATATATATCCATCCAGATAATCTAATACTTCCTTTACACCTACGGTATTAAGCGAATTAAATCTGGAATAATGATATCCCTCGACTTTAAGTATCTTCACCTCCTCGAGTAATCCGTTTTTTATCATCTCGTCTACTCTGTCATTAATTCTCTTATATAATTTTTCTCTATTCCAGTTAAGTCCGATTTGAACAGTTTCGAAATCAGGTTTAACATTTATTTTCTGGAGTTCGGATATTTTTTTCCCCGATAAGTAATAGACTTCAAGTGCTCTCATAATTCTTGTGGAAAAAGCAGGTGTGATTTTTTCTGCTGTTTCGGGATCGAATTGTTTTAATTTATCATAGAGATATTCTTTTCCTTTTTCCCGCAGTTCCTCTTTAAGTTTCTTCCGGATTTCGTTGTCTTTGAAGTTTCCCTCGAAAAATCCGTCAATTAATGCTTTGATATACAAACCGCTCCCGCCGCAAATAACGGGAATTTTACCTTTTTCAAAAATTTTATTTATAACATTTCCTGCCTGTCTGGCATACTCCCCGGCGGCAAATTCTTCCTGAAGGTTCAGCTGTTCAATAAAATGATGTGTAATTCCTTTCCGTTCCTGAAGAGGTATTATGTTGGAAGCAACAGGTATTCCTTTATAAATCTGCCTGGAATCCGCCGAAACTATTTCACCCCCGATTATTCCCGCAAGTTGAACGGCGAATTTTGACTTACCTGATGCCGTAGGTCCGACTACCGCAATTGTTTTTCTCATTATTTTATAAGGCTCAATCCTTCATTGGCAGAGGCATTGCCAGGTGAAATTAATAATGCTATTTTGAACATTTCTTTTGCTTCAGAGTTTTTCCCGAGTCTCCAGTATGTCCATCCGAGCATGAGATTCGAGTCGAAATCGAGCGGATAAAAATTCGCAACTTTTTCGAATAACGCAAATGCTTTTGAATAGTCTTCCCTGTTGTAATAAATCATTCCGAGACGGAAGCTTGCAAAAGTGTTATTAGGATCAATTTTCAGAATTTCAAAATACTGTTCCATTGCGTCATCCCAGTTTCCAAGTGAAGCGGATGTATTAGCATAACCAAATTTCGGTTCCAGTGCACCCGGCTTCAGATTGATTGATTTGCCGTAATACTGCCGTGATTCAGTAAAGTTTCCCGCAAGATAATTCAACCATCCGAGACGTGTATTCATCTGATATGAATCGCTTACATATACATCCATTATTTCTATTATTGCTGATGCATAATCACCTTTCTTTTCATAAATATAACTTGCCGAAAACACCTTTTCCAAGTCCTGAGTAAACGATTCAGATGCGGTCAAGCAGAAAAAGAATAATATAAATACGATTCCCAGTTTGCGCGGGGAAATGTTTTTTAAAATGTCCATTTTATTCCTCCTATTATTGCATTTTGTTTATATTCCTTATTAGTTCCGAATTGTTTTTTATTTTCCAGTTGATACTGAATTTCGAATTGAAATTCGCTGCTGATATAAAAAATTGCTGATGAACCGAATTTAAAAGTCGTTTTATCAATCGAGTTATATATATATAATCCCTGTTTTTCGGTATAATTATCTATATCCCCGAACGTTGCGGATGCTTCGAGCCAGAGAAAATCGGATACCTTGCCTCCGAGGACCTGGTCAAAGATTATATAATTTGTTTTGTTCTGATTTTGTAAAGTCAGTGTTGATAATGTATATAAATTCAAATTTCCAAGCGGATATGTATTGAAATACAATCCCCACTGACGCTGATAGCTGTTGTTTAAATCTGAATAATTGAAATATCCGCCGACATCGAATTTCGAAACAGATTTTATAACCGATAAATGATAACCCCTCGAGTAAGTATAAGTGTTATTCCATTTAGTCGACACATAATTAAATGCGGGTATAACCGTGATATTCAACGGTAAATGTAACGAAGGTTTTATAAAATACTGATATTGATTGACCGTAAATGAATATCTGTCTTTTTTATTTTGCACGAAATTAAAGAAGTCATAATATTTTTTCTGCTGATACTGCTGAAAATAAAGAGAAAGTTTCAATACAGGAAGCAGAGTATTATCCAGTCCTATGTAATAATACATCAGATTATCCCTGTCTTTATTGTTGTTGAATTTAACTCCTCCTTCCAGATTTACTCTTTCGGCTAATCTGATGCTTCTGTAATTAATTTTTTTCCGAACGCTTTCAGGAAATTTATATGCTGTATAATCCGCTTCACCATCGCGGTTCAGATACTTATTGCAATAGTAAAGATATTCCATCGCAGTTTTATTCGAACTATCGAATTCGAGAACTTTTTCAAAATTCTTTATTGCATCTATATAATTACTTTTTTCAAAATATGCGATTCCGAGACGCATTCTCAGCATTGCAAATTCAAATCCGTTATCAATCGAATTTTCAGCAAAATCGATAAGTTTAGTCCAGTCTTTGTTCATATAGTAAGAATATGAAATGCTGTCCACAGTTTTTGTGCTCAATATTTGCTGGGATTCCGCAGATGACGGGATCATATAAGTCAGCACAATCAAAAAAATTAAATTTCTGATTATATTTTTTTTGGAAGTATAAACGTTAATTATTATCTGCTGCAAATACATCATAGGCTAATTACATAAACTCCATAGTTATTTTATCATCAAAAATTATTTTGCTTATTTTATCATTTTTCAGTTCTGTTACAAAATTCTTTTCTTTTGTTTTAAAATTAAAAATTTTCGTGTAAATTTTTGTATTTAATACAAGTTCATTAACGGCAAATTCATCTTTTGCTGTTTTGTATTCAAGTTTATATATCGGATTGATAAACTGAAAAAACGGTGCAACAAAATCCTGTATAAGAAACAGCAGTTTATTATTCAATATATTTACAGGAAGTTTATTCGATATTTTTATTTCGGGATAAAAGCCCAGCAATACTTTATTCAAAGCAATATAAAAATAATAAAGTCCGCATTTTTTATACCCTTCGTAATCCGTAAAATAAAGCATTGTATCATTATTTACAAAATAAGAATACGCTTTTGATTTATGGCAGTAGATATAAGTATAATTATAAGCGTCCGTAAAAACTTCCCATTTTTCTTCTCTGATTCCTTTAGGCGTTGTAATTTTAACATTGAATATTTTTCCCGGTAAAAAATTAAAAGCATTTTTCAGCAGAGGATTTTTCAAAACATTACATACAATATCGCTTTTTTCCGGAATTTCAAAAATCTTAAGTTCTTTCGAGTTATTATTATCAGTCAGATAATAACTTATCGGATATTCGAGTGTTCTCGAGCCGATATATGGTGTAGTTTGAACCTGAAAATGCAAATGCGGAAACGGAGATCTGCCTGAATTTCCGCAGTAACCGATTGTATCGCCTTTTTTTACATATTGACCTTTAACGACTTTGATACTTCCTTTTTTCAAATGTGAAAGTTTGGAATACAAGCCCTGTATGTGATAAATTATTACCGTATTACCCCAATTTTCATTCACATTCACTTCTCCCGGCTTATTATCGTCGACATGGTTAACTACTTCAGTTACAAATCCGTCTGCCGGCGCAAGCACAGGTTTATTGTAGCAATAATATTCTTCGATTTTCGAAGGATTATTCATATAAGGTTTTTGTTCTTCGTCATAAATTTCGAAGTCCAGAGCTCCTGCCCAATCGCCTGTGTGGGTAATTCCGCCGTTATAGCCCTGAGTTACTTTCCATTCGCTCCAAAACGGCAGTTGAAAAATATAATAAATGCTGTTTTTGAATTGCTCGCCGAAATTCAGATGTTTATATAAATTTTTTTCCGGCGAATAATAATTATACATTATCAGTTTAATTCCCTTGCCTGTATATCTGAACTTGACAAAATAAAGAAATAAAATAACGACTATGCAAAAAGGAAGCGAATAAACCGGTAGGAATACGACAGAAAGTAGAAGAGACGAACTGTGAATAACAAGAGCAATAATAGGAGTCAGGAAAAAAATCCACAAATACGAATTCAGAGAAGGAACGGTAAAGAAACCTCCGATTGCAATTGCAGTCAGTATATAATTAAATCCGATAAGATAATAATCGGTATGAGACAAAGCTACTCCTGCAACAGAATACAGAATCAATGCAAATATATACCCGATAACAGACAGAGTAAAAGCAATCCGCGAATAAACGAGCAGACCGACAGCAATAATAAAACCTGTGAAGTTATCCGGCTGCAGAAGAATCGCTGATAAAGATTTCAGGTAACCCGAAACAACAAGCTGGAAATTGGTTGATGAAATGTACTCATTAAATCCTGCAAAGTTTGCAGCTGTTTTTACTGCCGCACCGAACTGAGAAAAGAACAAAGCATCGGCACCCGTATTCATCGTAAGAATGGGAAACTGTTTCGAAGCAAGAAGTAGTATCCAGAGCATAATCATAAAAGGCAAGCTAAGATACGGTAAGCCGTATTTTCCGAGCCATCCGCTGAGCCAAACAGAAATAATCACGGTAAAGAGCGAAATGAAAATAAGAATCACCAGTGAATAAGCTGTAAACCGGAAATAAAAAGCAACAGCAATTCCAATAAGTACGGAATTAAACCCGAACAGTCCTTCTTTTATTTGCTTTTCATTAAGACCTGTATAAACCGCAAAAACATTTGCCGTCAGACAGGAGACAACACCGTACAAACCCGTAACCGGATTTAAAAAAGTTACGGCGATAAGCAGGAATCCCAGCAGATAACTCTGAGAATAAAAAATTACCGAATAACTTTTAATAACGCCTTCGGAAAGTAATTTAATATTTGATAGAAAAGATCTCTTAGGCACGTTATTATAAATTTGTTTCGGTTAAGTGTTGGGGAACTTTTTCAAGTTCCGTGATATAATCCAGTGTTTCAGTTTCTCGGATAATATGAACATTTCTTTGCATATCGATAAGTATGACTTTAGGTCTCATAGTAATGAACTGCTGCCATTGCGTCATATTATATGCTCCGACTTTGTGCACAACAACATTATCTCCTTTCTGAAGCAGAGGCAGATTAATATTTTCCCTGACAACATCGATATTCATACACAGCGGACCGTAGACGACCATATCCTCGGAGTTTTGCGTAAATTCCTGAGCGGGAGAAATTTCATGGTCATACCAATAAGAAGTAAACAGCAGGTTCACTCCAAAATCCATAATAGTAGCTCTTCTTCCGTCGGACAGACGTTTAGTAGCAAGAACGGTTCCGAGTAAAAACGCCGCATCATCAACAAGTGCTCTTCCTGTTTCGAGTATGAGAGTAGGAAGGTCTTCAGGTTTAAATCCGTAATTAACAATTGTATTTGTAATTGCTTCTGCAAATTCATCTATTGACGGTACTGTATCTACTCCCTGCAGGTAAGAACCTTTCAATGTATTCGTTGACGGAAATCCTCCGCCGATGTCTATATATTCAATATTTTTATTAAATTTAATCCTGAAATTATACGCGAGGTCGCACAACTTCGAAGCTGCCGCTGCATAAGCGGAAGTAACAAGCATAAATGTTCCGATATGAGTATGCAATCCCGTGAATTCGAGTTTACCGGATGCCATAATTTTATTTATAGCATTCCATGCCTGACCGTTTTCATAGTTAAAACCGAATCTGTCCCACATCGGATAGATGCCTGTATCCATATTAACCCGTATAGCCACTCTCGGTTTTTTATTTAACTTTTCGGCAAGTTCCAGAGTCAGATACAATTCGTCGAAGTGGTCAATATGCAGAAGCGAATCATTTTTGATTGCAGTGATGATATCTTCTTCTCTCTTATCAGGTCCGTTAAAAACAATTTTTTTACCCGGCACTCCGTTGCGCAGTGCTTTCTGATATTCAAATCTCGAAACAACCTCAGCCCATGAACCTTCCTGATGAAAAACTCTGCATACCGAATCGAGATAATTCGTCTTATAAGACCAGGCGAACTGAACCTTAGGGTATCTGGTTTTAAATGCTCTGACCGCATTTTGATAATTTCTTCTCAGCTGCCGTTCAGAGATAACAAACACAGGCGAGCCGTATTCAGAAATAATTTTTTTAACCGGTACACCGTCTATATCAAGAACCGGAGCATATTCGGTTTTTAATCCGTATTGATTCATCAATCCGGCATTCATTTGCTTGATTGACGGTCTTTCATATCTTAATTTATCCATATTATTTTATATTTCATTTTTTAATTAATCAAATTTCGCCGAATGCCGATATTTTCTGGAACTTTTCTACATCGGTTACAAGGTCCCATGAATATCGGATAAAAATTTTCCCTACTCGATAATTTTTATATGGTTTGACTTTTTCTCCGAAAGCCATTCTTACAAGTGCGGCGGGATGATTTTGCCCTGCTGCAGAAGACAAATATATCCAAGCCGGAAATCTCGGATTGATTTCCATAATATACGGTTTACCTTCGGGAGTTCTCATAATTTCGAGTTCAAATCCACCTCGCCATTTTGTGACTGCAATGAACTTTTCCGCAAGTTCGATTAATGATTTATCTTCGAGTGTAATTCCCGCCCATGATTTTCCTTTATCTGTAATATATAATTTCCGGACGGGTACTGCACCTATGGTATTTCCATTTCCATCTCCTATTGCCGCAAGATTAATTTCCGTACCTTTTATAAATTCCTGTACTATAATCGGTAAGCCCCACTTAGAAGATATTTTCAGAAATGCTTTCTGTGCTGCATCGAAGCTGTGTGCAACTGCGGCTTCGTAATATTTTCCTTTAATCACAAGCGGAAATCCGAATTTTCCCGCAGGAATTTTCAGCTCATCTATTTTAACAATTGTTTTATCTCTCGGGCATAAAAATCCGTTTTTTTTGCAGAAATCAAACAGATTAATCTTATCCCTTTTTTCGAATTGTTCCATTGCAGGGAAAAAAGTTTTTATACCGAGCGCCTCAAATTTCGGAACGAGTTTAATGAAATTATATAATTCCGCATCGAAATTCGGTATTATTAAACCGAGATTTTCTTTTTCGTTAATATATTTAATTCTGTTAAACAACGATTCAGTACCCGCCGACGGATACGGAATCTGATAAGTCTTGTCCACTATATCGTTCATATAAATTCCCGGTTCAAGTGCTTCATAAGACAATCCGATAATCCTGAACCGAAAATCAGGCATTTCCTTCAGACATCTGATGACTGCTACACCGGGACCGGGACTGTCAATTGCATTTAGCCCCGTCAGTGCAACCGTTACTTCACGGATTTTGTCAGATTTATTTTTTATTACTTTGTCTTTTTTCATTTACATCGTATCAATTAAATTATAGAACTGCAGCTGTGCTATGTAATCGTCATAATCTTTTTCAAAAACCGCTTCATCTACATTATATTTATCCAGAATATGTTTTTTGATTTCATTAAGCGGTTTGTTTTTCTTAAGAAGGGATATGATTTCCATTCCTACAGCATTTGCAGAAAAGGAATCTCCTGTAGAAGGATTAAAGATGAATCCTGTTTCGCTTGTAGCTATGTTAGATTTTAGTTTCATAAAAATATTTGATTTTCTTTATTTATGTTAACGGACTTTAGAATAATTTCAACCGTCCCCTGTTATCGGGATGATTAGATTTTTTAAACCGCGAATACACGTTAATTATGACAAATCTTCGCTGATAAATAAATAAATTGTTTTTTAGTTATCTTATAAGAACCATTTTTTTGGTTATCATAGATTTTCTGTTCCTGTCAATAATCAGTCTATAGAAATAAATTCCTGAAGATAAGTTCTGTGCATTAAATTCTGTCTCATAAATTCCCGGGCTGTAATTATCCGAAATCAGTTCAGCGACTTCTTTTCCGTTTATATCGTATATTACCAATTCAACAAAAGATTTTTCAGATAATTCAAATTTAATTTTTGTTGAGGGATTGAACGGATTAGGAAAGTTTTGATAGAGCTCTGCTTTATCGGGAACAACCGATGATATTTTCTTTACACTTACAATTTCGTTCAGATTTCTTTTCCACACACCCATTCCTTCTGTACCGAGATACAGAATATTATCTTTGACAAAAAGTTCGAGAGTGTTGCCGGTAACCAGACCTGTATTAACCTGATGCCATGTTTCGCCGGAGTTTCCCGAGTAATATACACCAAGCCCATATACTGAAATTATAATATTTTCGCTTTGCGTATAAATTGAATAAACAATCAAACCTGTAAATACACTGCCTATTCTGCTCCACTGATTTCCGTTATAAGAAACGAAGATTCCGTCTGCTGTTCCTGCATAAACCGTATTGCCTGAATAAGCAAGAGAGAAAATATATTTCGAATATGTACTTAATCCGTTGTTGTATGATGTCCATGAATTCCCGTTATCAACCGATTTAAACACACCTCCACCGTAAGTGCCGCAATATAAAGTACCGTTAACATCAATCAATTTTCTTGTCTGCAGGGTAGTAATACCGTTATTTTTCGCAAGCCACGACATTCCGCCGTTTGAAGACAGAAATACACCGCTGTCAGTACTTAAAAATATATTATTACCCGAACCGGTTATATTATAAATTAATTGAGCAGTGAGTCCCGTATTTGCCGCCAACCAGTTTTGTCCGAAATTAGTCGAAATATAAAGTCCCGCATAGTAAGTACCGGCATACAGAGTATTATTTATATTTGCAAGAGAAGATACAGTATAGTTATACATACCGTTTGCCACCGAAATCCATTCAGAGGATGCAGAAATATATTTATAGACACCTCCGCCGTATATCCCGGAAAAAATATTTTCATCAGCTGAAGTAAAAGCGAGCACAGAAGCAGCATTTATTCCGCTGCTAAGTCTTTCCCAATTCAAATTACCGAGCTGCAGGAAAAAAACACCGTTAAAAGTACCCGCAAAAAGACCAGATGAATTACTCAACAACGTATATATCGGAATCGGTCCCATATTGTTATTCGATGCTGCCCAGTTTTGCCCCATATCACCTGAGTAGTAAACTCCTGTTTCGGTTCCCGCGTAAATACCCGAAGAACTTTGCTCCAGAGATGACAAATAAGTAGAATTAATACCGTTATATCTCGATATCCAGTTCACACCGCCGTTACTTGACATATACACTTTTCCGCTCGATAGCCCGATAAACATCTCACTTCCTGTTAAAATAATCGAATTCACAGCTGAGCTGTCCGGTGGATAATAGAGCATTTGCCAGCTTGTTCCGTTATTCGAACTTGAATATAGTCCTGCTGCAGTTCCAGCAAATAATATATTTCCGTTTAAACTTAACGAATAAACATACATAGCATTACCTGATAATCCATTCGACGATGAAATCCAGTTTTGTCCGTTATTCGTAGTATAGAAAATCCCGTTGCTTGTTCCCGTAAACAGCTGTTCGTTTTTTTGAACAAATGTATAAACATAATAAGCATATAATCCATTATTAACCGCAGTCCAGTTTTCACCGTTATCGCTCGAGTGAAAAATTCCCCCGTAATACGTTCCTGCAAAAACTCCGCTCTGATTGGAAAAAAGTGAATAAACATAATATGCATTTATACCGTTGTTTTTCATTTCCCAATTTACTCCGTTATTTGTCGAACGAAAGATTCCTCCTCCGTAGGTTCCGGCGTAGATATAATTATTATTCTGATACAGTGTCATAACCGAACCGCCGTTCAATCCGTTGTTCATTGTCTGCCATTGAGAGAATACCGAATTGAAACCTGACAAAATTATCACAGCAATTAAAAAATATTTCAGAGTATTTATCATATATTATTGTATAATTGTTTCTAATTTAAAAAGTGAGCAGTTTTTATTTAACAAATCACTGCTCACAAAATTTTTTACTATTAATTAATAATCGAATTAATTGTTTTGCCATCTCCAGCAATTTTGTTTTCCCTGTCTCCATCCGGGTCCCCGCACGTCATCGTCCCAGTTACTATTATTGTAACCTCTTCTCCAGCCTTTTCCTTTCTTTCCTTTTCCGCCTGACCAGTACGGCACACCGTTGTCGTCGGCAAATTTCATAGTTCTTCCGCTTTGAATTATTTCAAACGGATAAAGTTCGTTCTTGCCTTTATAATTTTTCAATTCTCCTTTGATTGTAACATTAGATAAATCGAGTGAATAATTATTCTGTTCCCAGTACCAGATGGGACCAAGATGTACTTCATATTCCTGATTATCATCGCCTCTCAATATTGCGTAAGGCCTTGAATTATTCGTAATAGTACCGTTAACTGTAACCACATTATCCACATCCCATCTTTCTCCTTTTCCTTCGTTTCTCTGAGCGTAACTTAACGATGCAATTAACATAATTATCAACACAGCATTTAAAATTTTCATTGTTTTCATTTCGATTTCTCCTTTCATTATTTCTTTTTACTTCTATTATACACACAATTTCTATGCCATATCAAAATACATCAAAAAAAAGCATTTTTTAAAAAATCAAAACCGACATTTTTGTCGAAATTACAATAATTTTTGGAAAATCTTTATATATGGATGCAGATACAACCTGAAAGATTATTGATTTTTAAAATGTTCTGAATATCAAATAAAGTAATATTATACCTATAATTAAGAAAGTAAGATATGTTTGAATTTTTCCTGTCTGAAATTTCTTAAAGATAAATCCAAAAGCCCCGACAAAGAAGCCGCAGAAATTCACCAGTCCGTCAATAAAATATTTATCGAATGAACCGCTTATTCCGGATATTTTTTTTGTCAAGTATGCAGAACCGTTTACAATACCGTCTATAATATTATTATCAAACCATTTTGATATTCTGGAAACTGCAAGAGTTAATCCTACGACGGCAAATCCGTATAGTTCATCAAAGTACCATTTATTGTACAGGAAATTATAAACGGGTTTAAATCTGCTGACCAGAGCCCCGACATTAACTTTTTTCCAGTAATAAAACAAATAAGCAATCAGTATTCCGGTTCCTGCCATTATAAGAGAAATAATCATCGCTGTATAATGGAAATGGTGAACTATCTCATCATATTCTATTTTTTCTATTATGTGCGAGAATAAACCCTGTGTTCCTTTCAGTAATGACTCGGGTGTTTTCATAACACTCAATATCCATCCGCCTGACGCATCGAGTGGATTTAAAGAATAAAAAGCGAAAAATGACAATACCGACAATACAATTAACGGCAGGGTCATAACAACAGGTGATTCTTTACAGTGTTCATAAGCATGAGTATTTCTCGGCTCTCCTAAAAATGTTTTGATTACCAGTCTGAACATATAAAAGGCTGTCATACCGGCAACAAGAAATGCAATTACAGGTATAATGATATGAACTCCTCCGTTTATATGATAAAAAGCCATTGTAGCAGAAAGGATTGAATCCTTACTTAAAAATCCCGAAGTAAACGGTATTCCCGATAATGCAAGAGTAGCAATAAGAAACGTCCAGTATGTCAGAGGCATTTTCTTTTTAAGTCCGCCCATTTCCCTTATATCCTGTACGTGGTGGAGACCGATAATAACCGAACCTGCTGCAAGGAACAGGCATGCTTTAAAGAAAGCGTGAGTAACCAGATGAAACATTGCATAAGACATAGCACCGACACCAAGCGCCATAATCATATAACCGAGCTGGCTGATTGTGGAATACGCTAAAACTCTTTTTATATCATTTTGAGTAAGTGCAATAGAAGCTGAAATAAATGCCGTTACAGCACCCACGTAAGCAATAACAGTTAACGCATCGGCACTCAGCATAATAAAGATTCTCGACACCATATACACACCAGCCGCGACCATAGTAGCAGCATGAATCAAAGCCGATACAGGGGTCGGACCTTCCATAGCGTCGGGCAGCCACACATGGAGCGGAAACTGAGCCGATTTACCGACGGCACCGCAAAACAATAAAATTCCTGCGGCAGTCAACCAGGCACCGGAAAGCTGTCCGCTTGCAACACCGTTAAAAATTTCCGAAAAATTAAAAGTCTGAAGTGTAAAAAATAATATCATAATACCTGTCAGAAAACCGACATCACCAATACGGTTTACGATAAATGCCTTTTTTGCTGCTTCCTGAGGCGGTTTGTTTTCGTACCAGAATCCGATTAAAAGATAGGAACTCAATCCGACCAGTTCCCAGAAAACATACATCAAGAGAATTGTATTTGTAAGAACAATTCCCAGCATTGAAAATGTGAATAATCCGAGATATGCGAAATATATGGAATACTTAGCGTCATTTTCCATATATTTAACGGAGAACAGGTGAACAAACGAGCTGACAATATTAACCACGACGAGCATAATCGCAGACACGGAATCGATAAGTATCCCCGCAGAGATATTGAACGAGCCGATTGTAAACCAGTTAAATTCGAAAGACAAAGGTTTCTTTTCACCAAGAAACAAAGCCAGTACAACAAAAGACAAAGCAAGATTTAGAAACAACAAAAAATTGGCAAGCCAATCTCCTTTTCTCGGAATTCGTTTTCCAAAGAAAATCAATATAACAAACGAGAGTAACGGTAATAAAAGAATTAAAATAGAAAGTTTGAATATCAGTTCCATTCAGATAAATTTAAAATTATTTTTTCAATCCGATTTGATGAATCAATTAAATGCAAACAAAAAAAACTAAACCGTTCCCACTTGTCGGGACGAACTTTCACAAATAAGAACAAAATAAAAATCTTAAATCAAAAAAATTATTCACGCAATGTATTTACCTCGTCAACGTCTACGGTCGAAAAATTCTTGTAAATATTAATAATAATAGCAAGTGCAATTGCCGCTTCACAAACAGCAAGTATAATAACGAAAATCGCCATAACCTGTCCGTCTATCGGATTTGCTTTATATCGTGCAAAAGCAATCAAATTTATATTACAGGCATTCAATATCAGTTCTATTCCCATCAATATTAAAATTGCATTTTTTCTTGAAATAAGAGCAAAGAGCCCCAGTCCGAATAATATACCCGATACTACAAGATAATGATTTAATCCGACGTCTGTGAACATATATGTGATTAGTAATTAAAGTTTAGTATTTTTAAAATCAATTAAATAATTATTATTTTTTTCTTGCATACATTGCCGAGCCGATAAGAGCAACAAGCAGAATAACCGATGCAATTTCAAAAGGCAGCAAATAATCTCCGAGGAGTTTAAAGCCTATTTGTTTTATTGTACTATTAGGTGAAAAAGGATCTTTTACAGGATTCCAGTCAGTTGACAACAGTAAAAAGATAATCATTCCGGTTATTATACCCGTAACAACAACGGACGGTATAAAATGTAAATTGCGTGTTTTAAGTTCGGCACCGGTAACTTTATTGGTAAGCATGATACCGAAAATTATTAAAACCAATATTCCGCCTATATAGACCAGTATCTGTGTCAATGCTATAAAATCCGCTCTCAGCAGCACATAAAAGCCCGAAACACTGAAGAGTGTAAAAAACAATGCCACAGCAGAATGTACAATATTTTTGGAAAAAACCACTATGAATGCAGAAACTATCGTTACAAGTGCAAATAAGTAAAATACATAATTTTCAAGCATCATCGTTTAGTTGTTAGTTATTAGAAGTATCTTTATTTTCCTGTTTCGGTGTTTGAATATCCGCATCGGTTTTCGGCTCTGCGGGTTTTGGCTGAGCCGATTTCATAGCTTCCTTCTTCTTTGCCTGTTCCTCGGTGTACAGTTCATATTTCTTTCTTTTTTCCTCTGCCAATTCCGGTGTCATATCCGTGAACTCATAAATCAGATTATCACGACTATATTCTATAAACTCAAAAACAGGTGTCATATAAATGCATTCGGTCGGACACGGAAAAACACACAACTGGCAATAACAGCACTTGGCAAAATCTATAGTAAATTTAGGAACAAACAGAGCCTTCTTTTTTCCCTGAGAAGTAACGCCTGTTTTCCCAACAATATCTCCCGGCACAATTTTAATAGTTACAATCTCTATGCAGTTTACCGGACATGCTTTTGCACACTGGTCACAACCGATGCAATCATCAATATTAATGTACAACCTGTTTCTTTCCCGCTCCGGCAGCTGGATTTTCTCTTCGGGATACTGGATCGTGATATTTTTACTGAAGAAATGTTTTAAGGTAATCAACATACCAATCCAGACAGTTGAAAGAGACAGGTAGATATTTTTTAAATATTTTTTCATATTGAATTTTCTAGTCCCGTAAATCCGGAACATTTTCGGGATTAAGTAATCCCTGCACTATATTAAGTTATCTTATTACTAAATAGAATCCGACAATCAGAACAATAATAAGAGTAATCGGAATTAAATATTTCCAACACATAGTCATCAACTGGTCAACTCTGAGTCTTGGCAGAGTCCATCTGAGCCACATCTGAACATAAACAATGAGCAGTCCTTTTAACAAGAACCAGAAAATCTGAAACAGCGGTGTATTCAGAACAGGTATCAGGTTTCCGAACGGCGACTGCCACCCGCCGAGGAATAACGTTGAAAGTACAGCGGCGACCGCAAACATCTGTGAATATTCCGCAAAGAAGAAGAATGCAAATTTCATTCCGGAATATTCAAGATTGAATCCGGCTACAATTTCACTCTCGCCTTCCGGTATATCAAAAGGAGTTCTGTTAGTTTCCGCGAGTGTTGCAATAAAGAAAATGAGACAGGACGCAGCCATAAACGGAATCATTAAAATCCTGCTGACATCACCCGGCCCTCCGAAAACATACCAGTTATGAATTCCGCCCGACTGTGCAACAACAATACTTTGCATACTCAATGTTCCTGCAAACATAACAACAGTCAGAGCAGATAAAACAGCGGGTATTTCATAACTGACAATCTGAGCAGCCGAACGCATAGCACCGATTAAAGTATATTTATTATGCGAAGCCCAGCCGGCAATTAAAATTCCTATTACCGACAATGAAGTTATGGCAAAGAAATAAAATAATCCGAGATTCAAATCTGTTCCTACATAAACTGTAGCAAACGGAATAACCGCATATCCCATAAAAACGCTTGCAAATACTATGAAAGGTGCAAGTTCAAAAAGCCATCTGTCTGCATGCGAAGGGCTGATAAACTCTTTCTGAATTAACTTTGCCATATCGGCTACGGTCTGCAGTATTCCTTTCCCTGTTCTGTTAGGACCGTATCTGTCCTGCATATAAGCCGAAATTTTTCTTTCCGCAAGAACGGCAAAGAGAGTGAATATACTTACAAACAGCAAAGCCGGTACAGGAACAATAAAATAAGCTATAATATTTAAGTCACCAAGTAAAGATGTTAGATAATCGAACAATTTATTTATACTTTAATTTTTTTCTTTATTTATCTGTCAATTTCTCCCAGAACAATATCGATACTGCCGAGAATAACGACCAGATCTGCTATCATGCAGCCTTTTGACATCAGCGGCAGGGCGCTTAAATTGCAAAATGCCGGTCCGCGTGCTTTCACTCTTATGGGATAGTTAGTACCGTCGCTTATAATATAAAATCCGAGTTCCCCTCTTGGAGTTTCTGTTCGTGCATAGATTTCTCCGACAGGAGGTTTAATTCTTTTCGGAACAGCTTCCTGTACGTTTCCCTCTGCGGGCATCTGTTCAATTGCCTGTTCTATGATTTTACAGGATTCTTCCATTTCCCAGACTCTGACCATGTATCTGTCCCAGCTGTCTCCGACCGTCCCCATTTCTCCGTTTCCCACTATTACCTTAAAATCGAATCTGTCATAAATCGAATAGGGATCATTTTTTCTCAAATCAAAATTCACGCCTGAACCTCTTAAAGTCGGACCGCTTGTACCTGCATTAATTGCTACTTCCGGAGGAAGCACGCCGACATTAGCCGTTCTTTCTATAAAAATCTTATTGAATGAAAGTAAATCGTTTAATTCTTTAATCCTTGGTCTGAAAACCTTTACAAACTCCAGAACTTTTTCTTTAAAATTCGGTGTAATATCATGCGACAGTCCGCCAACCCAAATATAGTTATACAGCAATCTTGCTCCGCAGGTAATTTCGAAAATTTCCAGAATCTTTTCCCTGTCAATGAAGCAATAAAGAAATGGTGTAAAAGCTCCGGCATCGAGCCCGTAAGTCCCGAGTGCCACAAGGTGAGAAGCAATACGGTTTAATTCAGCCATAATCACTCTGATATACTCAACTTTTTCGGGTACTTTAACACCACATAATCTCTCCACTGCAACCGCATATCCAAGTTCATTATTCATAGAAGCCAGATAATCCATCCTGTCGACGTACGGAACAACCTGCGGATAAGTCATTGCCTCCGCATGTTTTTCGAAGCATCTATGCAGATAGCCGATAACCGGTTTTACCTCGAGGACTATTTCGCCGTCCAAAACAAGTTCAAGCCTGAGAACCCCGTGTGTAGAGGGGTGCTGGGGTCCCATATTAAGTGTTATAGTTTCGGTTTTTAATTCTGCCAATCAGTTACAATTTTAATTTAAAAAATTAATAAGGAACTTTCATTCCGTTGTAAAATTCCTGAACTTTATAATCTTTTCTCAAAGGATAACCTTCCCAGTCATCAGGTAGAAGTATTCTTCTGAAGTCAGGATGTTCATCGAAAATAATTCCCATCAGGTCATAAGCTTCTCTTTCATGCCAGTTAGCCGTATTCCAGACTGAAGACACTGTTTTAATTACAGGGTCAGATTTCGGAACTATCACTTTAATATTTAATTTATGATTGTGCACAAAAGAATACAAATTATAAACAGCAGCCAGATTATCGTTATCGAAATCCACACTGCTTAAGCAGCTCAAATAATCAAACTGAAGATTTTCCTCATCTCTCAGGAAAAGGCAAATTTTATCTATTTCCTTTGCAGAAACAATGATGTACGGCTCCACGGGTTTATCATCTTTATAATCAATAACGGCATCCGGGAAGAAAGATTTCAGAAGGTTATATATTTCATTAGAATTCATTATTAAGCTTTATTTTTTTTATATGTTGACTGATTTCTTATTTTATCCTGCAGTTTAAGTACGCCTTCGAGCAGAGCTTCGGGTCTCGGCGGACATCCCGGCACATAAACATCTACGGGTATTATCCTGTCAATACCTTTAAGAACATGATAACCGTGTTCCCAGTAGGGACCGCCGCAATTTGAACAACTGCCCATCGAGATAATATATTTCGGTTCGGGCATCTGGTCATATAATTTTTTAATTCTTGTTGCCATTTTTAGAGTAACCGTACCGGAAATTATAATCATATCTGCATGTCTTGGTGACGGTCTGGGGATTATTCCAAATCTGTCAAAATCATAATGCGATGCACTGGTAGCCATCATTTCAATCGCACAGCAAGCCAGTCCGAATGTCATCTGCCACATAGATGACAATCGAGCCCAGTTTAAAAATTTATCAACGGAAGTAACAACAAAATTACCGTGCTCGTACTGTTTGATTTTGCTGTCGAGTCTGTTCAGATATCTCATATTTAATACTGATTATCTTTTTTATTAATGTCAGGTTTTGCCGAAAATAATTGTCTTTCGAGTTTCGGAATGACGGGTTCGGGTTTATCCCACTGCACGTCGCCTTTGGCAATAGCATAAATCAGACCCACAATAAGGATTAAAAGAAATATTGCCATTTCGGCATATGCGATAAATCCGATTTCACGAAAAACGACTGCCCATGGGAAGAGGAAAATTATTTCCACATCAAAAATTATAAAGATTAAAGCTATTACATAAAATCTGATATTAAATCTTATCCAGGTTTCTCCTTCGGTTTCTTCCCCGCATTCATAGACATCGCTTTTTTGTCTGGAGGGTTTGTGAGGTGCTATAAATCTCACAACAACGTAAATAAATGCTATCAGGATGACAGCAATTATCATAAAAACAAAAATTTGTCCGAATTCCGACAACATATAAAAAAATTAATTTAAAAAATTAATTAAATTTTTTAAAAAATGAAACTTATTTCTCCGGTATAATATTTCATTTTTTCCCCTTTTACATCTATAATTATTGAACCGTCACTGTCCACGTCAACAACTCTTCCTGTAACAGGTTTTGAGTTTAATTCTTTCTTAAAAGATATTTCTTTTCCAATTATCATGCAAAACGATTTCCATTTACGGATTAATATATCCGGTTTTTCAATCAAATCTATATTTTCATAAAAATTCGTTATAATTACCGGTAAAAAATCACTTATATCTATACTTTTTCCCGTTTCATTATATACCGAAGTAGCGGGATAAATAAAATTTTCCCGAAAGCAAGTTTGATTTAAATTCATTCCTATTCCGATTATAAATTTTAAACTCTTATCTTTTTTGTCAGACTGAACAGTTTCAAGCAGAATCCCCGCAATTTTTTTGTTGTTCAGCAGAATATCATTCGGCCATTTCACCGACACATTATTTCCTGCGGGTAAAACACTTTTTAAAGATGAGGCAATAATATATGTTGCATAGAAATTTATTAAAGAATAATTTTTAAATCCTGCTTCAAAAAATTTTACCAGAGTAAATGTAAGGTTTTTGAATGGTTCCGAAATCCACACGCGTTCAAATCTCCCCCTGCCGGCTGTCTGATTGAAGGTTATAATCAGCGAATCGTCAGTATGAATATTTTCTTTTGTGTATGTGTTTGTTGAATTTACTGATTCTAAAAAAACAAAATTTTTTATATATCCTTTTTCAAGGATAGTTTTTTTTAACTTTAAAATTTCTGTCATCTTGGTTTGGGCTTGGCAGTCCTGGAACTTTTCTTTTCCTGCTGTTCGGTTTTTTCTCCCGGTTTTCTTTCTATGGTTTCGGCACCTTCTTTAGTTTCCTGTTCATAATACTGTTTTTCTTCAACTCTTTCTCTCTGGTAGGTTTGAACAGGCAGACTATAAGTAAGTGCCCTGTAAAAATCCACTCTTCCGTACCCGTAATAGGGGTCCCATCCCTGAACATCTTCCGTAGGGTCACCGACCTGGTCAACCGCCGTTGCCACAATGATACTTCTCAAATCATCGGGAGTTCTGGTTTTATCCTGAGACAGAAGCAAAGAAGCGAGAGCACTGACAATTGCGGTTGACTGCGAAGTACCGCTCCAGTAACTGTCATAGTTATCCGGGTCATCATAGTCATATCCGTATATTTTATTACCCGGTGCAACGACAGCATTATGTTTTCCCCAGCAGCTGCCTCCGCCCCATGTAAATTCTTTTACTCTTCTGTCATCCGCATCCGTTGCACCCACAGCCAGAACACTTTTGAAGCATGCAGGATAATAATCTTTACCGTTATTTTTATTCATCATAGACGAAACGACAAGAGTCCCGTTATCTTTAGCGTAATTGCATGCTGTTTCGAGAATTTTTGAATAATCGGCGCCTCCTTCGCTCATATTAATGACATGTGCTCCGTTATCGGTTGCATACTTTACCGATTTTGCCCACCATTCATATTCACCGTAATTATTGTCGTTCAAATTTTTACAAATCATCATCTTCGATTTACCGTTTATTCCGGCAAATCCGATTCTGTTATTAAGACCGGCTCCGATAACCGTTGCAATATTTGTTCCGTGCCCGAATCCGTCATCGATATATTTATCGTCATATGCAAAATCCCATCCGTTATAATCATCCACATACCCGTTTAAATCGTCATCTATTTTATTGTTCGGGATTTCCTTTTTATTTCTCCATATTCTGCCCATAAAATCCGGTATATCCTCACGAATACCCGAATCGAGAATTGCAATAATAACTTCCTCGCTTCCCTGCTCAATATCCCATGCAGGTACTATATTTATATCCGCTCCCTTTTTCGGTCTGACTTTATCCATTGTTCTTATCTGGCCGTTATTCTGCAGATACCACTGTTTATAAAAATATTCATCATCTGGAACAAGCAGTTGTTTGTCCTTAATGATATCGGAATTATTATTACTCTTATAATCCTTTTTATACATTAAATCCCGCTGTCCGGCGCCATAACCGACGAACACAGGTTCTGCAAATTCCACTATTTCGTCTTTGTCATAATCCCGAACGATATCTGATATATTTCCCGACGGTTCTATGTGAAAAGTATACATCCTCGACATCTCATATTTTTCATACAGTTCTTTATTTCCGTTAAACAAATTAAAAATTCTCTCTATTTTATTAACTTTATATTTTTCATTTTTCACATCCAGTTCAGCAAACCCTGTTGCAACTTCAATTTTTCCGGTTGCTTCTGAAATTTTCAGTTCATATTTTGTCTTGATAAATATTTTGTTATTTACAAAGAGTGAAGAATCGTTTTCGTTTTCGACACCCACGTTGACACTCAGCGGCACTGATACAATCAGCAGCAAAATAATCAGTTTAAATATTTTCATTTGCAGTTTTCAATTAAATTTATATGAAATACCGAAACTCAATTTCAGTCCGTCAAAAAATATTTTTGAATTCAGGTTTTGTTCGAAAAAATAATATTCATTATTAATATACACTGCTCCCGTCGGGAACGAACTGTTTACTTCGAATTCGCCCTGCCTGAATTTCACTTCAAATGCAGCAAAAAAATTATCTGATAAACAGTATTGCAAGCCGAACATCGTGTGAATATTCAGAATCTGACGGGATGAGTTAGTTTTAGTTTCAAGATTATAAAACTTTCTTATTCTGTCCCCGAAATAAATTCCCGCACCGCCGCCGAGAAAAATATTCAAATCTTCCGTAAATGAGGGAACGTTAAAGTACAAGGAAATTTCCAACGGAACCATCCAGATAGTTTCTGTAGCTTTGGCAAGTTTGAAATCATCGTAAGTAAACAGATACTGAACCTGATTATCATCTATGATTTTCACGTATTCTGACGACAATCCGAGATAGAGATAATCTTTATATATTCCCTTTTTCAGTGTAATACCGAATCCCGTTCCTCCGTTTAAATCTATAACCGTATTGCTTTCAACAGGATTGGAAGAATAGGGATTTAACTGAATCGAAGCGGATGTGATATAATTAAAAGAAGGTGTTATTTCGATGTCTTTAAATATTTTTCCTAAAAAATTTTCCTGGGAATATGAAATTCCGGACATAAAAATCAGGATAAATATTATTTTTAAAAAAAATTTTTTCAAATGCAATCCATTATTTTAATATTATAACGGATTCATAGTATAATTCTAATAGAACTGAAGTTTATCTCTGTTATCCACAATTTTTGCATTTTTCATCTGATAATTGAACCAGTCCCTGTAAGCATACTGTGAGCGTTCCTGAACGAGCGGACTTCTGATATCTTTATATTTAGCCAGAAATTCCTGTTCGTTAAACGGAGACAAGGAGTTAAGTTTGATTATATAGTATCCTCTGGCTCCTTTAATCGGTTCACTAACCTGTCCGATTCCCGTATTGTAAAACACGGCATTATTAACGGCGAAATCGCTTCCGATTTGCGGATTCGGTTTTATAAAAGTCATCGAATCAACAGTACCGTAGACATAATTCGGAGCAATTATTTTCAACGAATTAATATCATTATTTTGTATTTTACTTTTCAAATCGTTCGCGATTTGCTGAAGCACGGCATATTTCTTCTGGATTATGACTTTCGGTTTAACCATAACCATTTTAATGGAATCATAATTTTTATAACCCTCAGGAATTTTTCCGACGATCTGATACACTCCCAATCCACCCGTTACTTTTACAGGCACATAGACACTATTAACAGGATTTTGAAATGCAAAATCAAGCAGATTTTTATTTTGTCCTGCTCCGGGTATAAATGATTCTTTCGGTATGTCGTTTGTCGTCTGTACGACTACATTTAATTTCTTTGCTACCGAATCAATGTTCAAACCTCTTTCTATATCCGAATAAAAATCGAATGCTTTTTTCTTTACCTGTTCTCTTGTTTTGACCGTGGTTTTCACTTCCATTCTTACTTCAGCAAACTTAAACTCCGTATTTGATTTTTGTTTTATTTTAATGACATGATATCCGAATGAAGTTCTAACCGGACCGATAACATCTCCTGCCTTACCTTTCAGTATTGCATTTTCAATTTCACTATATTCACCCGTTAATTTACCTTTAGTAATCCAGCCGAGATTACCCGAATTCTGTTTTGCACTTTCATCTTCCGACAACTGCACCGCTAATTCGTTCACATTTTCGCCTTTTCTTAACCTTGCGATAACATCGTTTGCTTTTTTCTTTGCCGAGACAGAATCCGCATCAACTCTGAATAAAACCTGTGCCGCCTCAAAAAATGATTCTTCTCCATCTTTTTTATCGAGAAACTTAATAACCTTATAACCATCCGGGTCTATAATAACATCCGAAACATCATCTTTTTCCGCCTTAAAGAGGAACGCCGCCACATTATTCGAAATTGTATTCAATTTCTGAAATTCCCCGTTGAATGGTACGCTTGAACTGACGTTAACCTCACGGATAAGCGAACTATCTTCTACGGTCAGTGTTTTTAAAATATCTATTTCTTTCGTCAAGATATTTTTTACATACGCCGTATCGTCTGCAGTCTGAGCATCGGAGAAGATTACATATTTGAATCTCACTACTTCTTCCTGTTTGAACTCATCCTTATGTTCGTCGTAATACTTCCTCATTTCTTCTTCCGACACGTTATTCAATGTAGTATCTATAACAGAATTCAAATCAAGCAGCACATAATCGAAACCCGCTTTTATATAATCGTCTTTAAATTTCTGAAGCAGTTCCCCGTCCGATACTATATATGAACTCATCAAAACGCTCTGAAGCTTATCCCTTACCAGATAAGTTTTCAGCAACTGTTCAACCTGATTCCAGAAGAGTTTTACTTCTTTTTCTTTCATCGTCAGCGCCTGTCTGTAGAAATCATAATTAAACTGACCTGTAGAGTCTATAAAAAATCTTTTAATCTGGTCGGGCAGTTGTTCCGGTCTGTTATAGACCCAGTCCAGAATTTCCTGGTCTGTTACTTTTAATCCTAGTCTGTTAATTTCCTGGTCTAAAAGTTTTTCCGTAACCAGAGTATTCCATATCTGTTCCTTCAGTTCATCGGCTTTTGCATCGTCGATATCCCTGCCTTTATTTTGTTCTCGAAGTTGTTCGATTTGCTGTTGATACAAATTATCGAACTCCTTAAAAGTAATTTCTTCTCCGTTAACCGCACCCATTTCGGTAATCGAGCCTCTGTTCATACCAAGATAATTCATTCCCCAGTCGAAAATAATCGTTCCCAGAAATGCAATAACAACAATAACAATAATAATCACCATTTTATCTCTCAGTCTGTTCATAATCCCGGTTTTCACCTGGGGCTTAGGTTTTGTATCTTTCATTATTTAATCTCCTTTTGCATTTTTACTCAGGTATAAAATTCATTATGTTTTATTCAGTATACATTAACAAAATTCGGGAATAAAAATTTAAAAGTTATGTTAATGCTTTCGTAAAATCAATTCATAATAATAATCATAAGTTTCTTTCAGTCCGTCGTTCAAATTCGTTTCAGGTTTCCATTTAAAAATCTTATTTGCTTTTCCGTTCGACAGATAACTTCTGTACTGTTCCCCGATTTTCGGCGGACCGAAAACCTTTTTAAATTTTTTCCCGAAATAATTATTTATCAGGTCAAATAATTTTATAACGGTTGTTTCCGTATTCGAACTGATATTAAAAACATCGCTTTCCGGAAATTTTAATGCACGGGCATTAGCCAATGCTACATCTTTGACAAAAACAAAATCTCTTGTTTGCCTGCCTGTTCCGTTAATAACCGGTTGAACATTTTTCAGCATTTTCTCGAGGAATATAGATACGACTCCAGCTTCACCTTTTGCATTTTGCCTTGGTCCGTAAACATTACCGTATCTCAGGATTACATAATTTAAGTTGTAAATTTTCTTATAATAATACAAATATTTTTCCGAAGCAAGTTTTGTAATACCGTACGGCGAAAGAGGATTTGCAGTATGGTTTTCGCCAGCTGGATATTGAGTTTGTTCTCCGTAAATTGCGCCGCCCGTCGAAGCAAAAATGAATTTTTTAATATTATATTTGATCGACGCCTGCAGTAATTTAACCGTTGCTTCAAGATTCACACGCAGGTCAAACACCGGCTTTTCAACCGATTTCCTTACATCAATTTGTGCAGCGTGATGATTTATTACTTCTATTTT
>VGWA01000010.1 GCA_016873795.1 Ignavibacteria bacterium | reverse complement strand
TTAAACTCCAAAAATAATAAGGGGGGTTTGTTTTAAAATATCCTCTATTTAACGAAAAATCTGTCCAAAATCGATTGTTTTTTATGTTTTATTCAAGTTCCATTTTTATTTTGGACAGCAGTGTATTATTTTATTTAATAAAAAAGCTTCTTTTTTTAACATAAAGAAATAATTAACCAATAATTTTAATCCGCTTTATCCTCTGAACCTCAAATAAACAAGTATCCAAAATTTAAGACCTTAATAAATCTGTAATCATATCAACATTGAATTGCTACAATTTTTTTTACGTGTAATAATATTTAGCGTGATGCTTCCGGGATTATTGTTAACAACTCTGAATTTCATTAGATATTAAATAACATTAATAAAAAAGGTTATATGACTTCTCATATAACCTTTTTATAATAAAACCTGAAACACAAGATTATTTCACAAGGAACATTTTTTTGATGTCGGTATAATCCGGAGTTTCGATTCTGTAGAAATATGAACCTGATGCAAGTCCGCTTGCATCAAAATCCAGCGAATAACTTCCTGCGTTAAGATGTTCGTTTACAAGCGTTTTTATGTTTCTGCCGAGTATGTCGTAGATTCTCAAAGTTATGAACGTGTTTTTTGGCAAATCGAATTTTATTGTTGTAATGGGATTGAAAGGATTAGGATAGTTCTGATAGAGGGAATATGTCTGCGGTACTGTGCTACCGGTATTCGATATATTCGTTAATGTATCCTTGTATTCCACGATTCTGAAATTATCTATATAAATGCCGTCACCCGGAGTACCGGCATCCGTATATAAATAAAATCTTAACTTAATAGTCTGACCGATATACGGAGAAAGGTTAATCTGGTCGTAAACCCAATATTTAACTCCAATATAAGACGGCTGACTGGAAAAAGTCGTTGTATATCTGCTGGCGATACTTGTCCAGGTTGAACCGTTATTTGTACTAATCTGTATTCTGACATAATCATATCCTGTCTCAGTAGCAAATTTAACCGCATATTCGAGTCTCGGATTTATTTTTCCCGCTAAATTGAACGAAGGAGTTAAATTAAAATAACTCTGCGTGCTGTTCTTGGAATTTCCGTATCTTGAATCGGCAAAAGATTTTGAACCTGTCCAACTTGAAACATAGCTTGTATCCCATAACAGTTTATTGCTTGTTGTTGTCCAATTTCCCATTCCGTTTTCTGCATCATCGGCAAAGAGAGTGTCAATCTTTCCTACTGTTATATAAAACGTGTCCTGCGAAACCACAGCGTTTTCCTGTTTGACAGAAGCAATGAATTTCATATTATCTGCAATATTGGCTGTTGCCGGAACTATGAATTTGAAAGGATTTCCTGTATTAACTTTCATTTGCCTTGTCTGAATACTGTCGTAATCAACCGTACTGACAAGCGGAGTTAACCCGGAAAATGTTGACGTTAATTCCACAACAACGTTCTTTGAGGATAAACCCAAACCTTTGTTTCTGAGCGCTAAGTACAATTGAAGAGTATCTCCCTTAGAAGCCCAGCCTTTGCCTTCAACTGAGAAATTTTGCATTTTTGCATATCCGCCTCCGAAATAAGTTACAAGTTTCATTGTCGGAAGAAAACGGCTGCACATAGGAATTATCTGAGATGAAGAAGGCCAGAAACTCGAACCTTCCATCTCTGATGTCCAACCAAAAGTACCGTTAACATGCATATAATCCCTCGTTGTACCCGCTGAGTAATAGCTCAGCATCTCCATTACGTTTCCATAGAGAAACTGGTTTGTCTCGCCGAACTCGGAACTGAAATCCTGATACACATCAAAACAAACAACTGTATCACAGTAGCTATACGGATTTAAATTATATCCTGCTGCAGAATGAAGGGACATCGCAATTTTCGGATGTTTGGCAAGAATAAAATCTCTTACAGCCTGTGCTTCCGGTTCGGAAAAAGCAGACGGACCTCTGTAAGTATCGGAGCAGGGGTCGCTGCTCGAGCCGCTTCCGACTCCCCAGCCGTAAGAATAATTTCTGTTTAAATCGACACCGAAACATGAGCCGCTGTTTCTTCTGTTCTTCCGCCAGCTCCCGCCTCCGTTCGGATTATTAGTTTGATTATATACGTATCCATCGGGATTAACAATCGGAACAAAGAATATTTCTCTGTTATCTACAAGATTTTGCACTTCTAAATTTGTGCTGTAATTTTCGAGAAGATACCACATAAAATACAGTTGGACTTCCATAGACATTGGTTCGCGTGCATGGTGAAGTCCGTCAAAATGTACGGCAGGTTCAAACGCCGACTCATCAACATCGGGGTTATCGGAAATTTTCACCGCATAAATTGTTCTGCTTTCCTGTGAACTGCCGATTATCTGCTTTGCTGTAATTAAGTTCGGATACAATAAACGAAGAGTATCGAGTACGCTTATTATTTCCGTATATTTATGATATCCGCCCATTGTCCCGAGTGTATATCCTTTAATGCCGTCTTTTGCCATAATAATTTTAGAGGCAAGTAATTCGGTTTCGGTTGGTGCGGGTCTGTTCAGGTAATACTCATCGAGGTCGGGTATTAAAATTTCATATCTTAAGCCGGTATATTTGAGCCGTTGAACTTCTTCTTTATTAATTTCTATTTCAATTCCGGTTTTTATACTTCCCCAGTATTCATCGACAGTGATACCGTTATTTTGAAGAATTAACAAATCATTTTCGGAATTCAAATAGATTTTAACTCTCGAATAATTTCCCGGACTATTTTTTTCACCGATAAAACCGAAAGACAATAAAAAAAGTCCCATAATGACAACAAGAATAATATTCCTAATTTTCATAAATAATATATTTTTTAGTTTATTTTTAAAACAAAATTACTGCTTTTATAATGCCCAAACAATTCCAAAAAAACACCTTTTTTTGAATATAAAAAATGTTATTTTCAATTTACAAAATGAGCATAGTTTTTTGCTTTTATGACAACGATCAGCAGGCGTGTTTTTGTACGCTTGTTATAATCCGAATAAAAGATAACATCACCCATCGAAGTAATACGGTCAAAGGAATTTTCCGGCAAAACTATATATACTTCTCCATATTCATTTGCTTTTAAAGTAAGATAAACGGCAGTTTTTTCATCATCAACCAGCCAGTATTTTTCAAATCTGTTTTTATCAAAATTTCCAAGCACTTCAAGAACGGCGTCGTTATTAAAAATTTTTTTATCCGGGGACAATTGTTTGATAAACTCAGCAGTCTGCATTCTTTCAGGAAAACCCGATTTAAATTCACCGAGATAGACATAAGACCAGGCGGCAAAAAGTACAACAGCGTTAATCAGGAACAGTATAAGAATCCGCTTCTGATAATTTTTTCCTGTTTTTTTTTCGATATAGTCGGTAACGTTAAAAAATCCGTATCCGGCACAAACTGAACAGAAAGGAATGAGTGCGGTAAAATGCCTGTTTAATCCGAGTGACGATTTAAAAATCCAGGAGAGTGTGATAAAGAATAATATTGAAATTCCACACAAAAAAACCGCCGGATGATTTTTAACTGCTTTTTTGAGTCCGAATATAATTAGAAAAAGAGTGAAGCCGGTATATATCAGCGGAATCCAGAGAGTATAATGCAGGAGTTCGTCAATAACTATGAAAGGGTCATTTTGATAAGAATAATTTTCTCCGATTGCTCCGGTTACGAATTCTTTTGTATCGAATATATAGGCGAGGAATTTCCCGTCGAAGGGAATTCTCAGGAGTGACCAAATAAAAATGACAATAACAGGAAGGATAACGGAAAGATAAGACAGGTCGGGCTTAAACTTTTTATTTTTTAAAGATTCAAAAATTTTCAACAGCAGAAAAAAGAAAACAACAGCCCATGATTCATATCTCAGCATAACGGTAAATGACAGGATTACTGAAGCTGCAACAAATTTTTTCTTTTCATAAAGTACGGCAAACAAAAAAACAAGAAGCATAAATAGTATTTCTGATTGAGCGGTTGTTCCCATAAGAAATCCAAGCGGGAAAAGGATGCAGGTCAGGGAAGCAACGGCGGCGATTTTTAATGAATTTTTGTGCTGACGACTTTTCAGGTACAAAAAAACAAGCACAGCCGAAGAAATATACAACATAACATTCAACACTCTGACAAATTCAAACCCCATACCCGTGAAAACGAAAAACATCTGTACATAGTGAAACAGAGGCAGCCAGACCCAGTGCAGCGAGAGGTTTGAAGGTTCGGATAAAAGATTACGGGATATCACAAAATGAATGTAAGAATCTGTATCAATATCAGGATAGGAAAAGATTATAAATAATTGAAATACAGAAACAGCAAGTATTACCAATATTACTATACGAAAATATTTCATTTCTTAGTATGTGTTTTTTTTGAATTTAATTTTCAGCATCATATCGCTGTACGATTCGGATATCAAATCTTTCTTTCCGATACCAAAAAGTTTTGAATAATAGTCACATTGTTTTCTCAGATAAGAGACGTGAAATTTTCCGTTTTGATTATTTGCTTCAATTTCGACAAACGAGCCGAGAGGTTTTACAACGTCTAAATGTATTTTAACATTATCTGAAAAATAGATTTCTCTTTTCTTCTTAACTTCAATTAAAACACCGATACAACGGGTTAAAACAGCTTTCAACTTTTTGGAATTGCTTACGGGTAGTAAAATAAATTCGGACTTTTCAGGTAACTTATTATCTCTGCGTTCATAATAAATCAGGTTATTTTCAATATTTCCTTCTCTCAACTTTAATCTACCCTTATTCACTTTGAAATACGTATCGGTTTGAAGGTCAGTTCCTTTAAATTCCGCATTAAGATTTTTAAGAATTTTTTTTATTCCTGAAATATTACCGCACTTTGCTTTGATTTCGATATTAATATTCGTATTATTGTTCAATTACAAAATATTTTTAAATTTAATTTTATGAAATAGCGGACTAAAATTCTATTTAAAAAAAAATACTTTTCACTTTAAATTTTTATTTGAAAACAATAAATTGAAAAAGCCGAATATCATATACGGCTGAAGAAATCAAAATAAAAATTGCCGGAATTTATACACTTACATAATCACACGCATTATTCATTATTAGATGCGATAGCAACGGTTGACGGGCTTGTAGAGGCAGCCGCAGAAAACAAGATGACAGCGGTTGCGATAACAGACCACGGTAATATGTGCGGAGCAATGGAATTCTACAAGTTATGTAAAGAAAAGAAAATCAAACCGATAATCGGATTTGAGGGATATGTTGCACAGTCAGGTTCGAGATTCGACAGGGGTAAGAAAAAAGAAAATCAGGAAATTTACGAACCGGAAATAGATACAGATTCAACCGACCGCTTGACATCGACAAACATTAACTACGCACACATTGTACTTTTAGCGAAAGACGAGACAGGATACAGGAATTTAATAAAATTAAACTCAATCGGACACACCGAAGGTTTTTATTACAAACCGAGAGTCGATTTAGAAATACTGAACAAATACCGAAAAGGAATACTGGCACTTTCCGCCTGTGCAGGCGGAATAATATCCACATACATAAACCGTGATGACATAGATACGGCACGGAAGATGACGGGAATATACAAAGATATATTCGGAGAAGATTTTTATCTGGAAATACAAAATCATATAACGATTGATGCAGAAAAGCAGGTGTTAAATGTACTTCCGAAAATAGCAAAGGATTACGGAATAAAACTCATTGCGACTAATGACGTGCATTATTTAAAGAAAGAACATTCAATTGCTCATAATATATATCTTCATATTCTTGCCAGGCAAAGCAAAAACATTGCCCCTTCGGATATTACGCGTGATTTGCGGTACGGTACAGACCAGATATATTTCAAGACTTCGGAAGAAATGTGCGACTTATTCAAAGATTTTCCCGAAGCAATAAAATCTACGCTTGAAGTATCGGAGAAATGCAATTTGAATTTGGAAATCGGAGAACCGTTCATGCCGAATTTTCCAATTCCTGAGCCGGAAAGCGTAAAAGACCTCAATGAATATCTGGAAAAATTAACATACAGAGGGTTAGAAAAGAAATTCACGGTACAGAATACGGAAATTACCGATAGAATAAGACACGAGCTGGAAATAATAAAAAGAATGGATTTTTCCGGATATTTTTTAATTGTTCAGGATTTCATAAACACAGCACGTTCAAGAGGAATATTAGTCGGACCCGGCAGGGGCAGTGCGGCAGGAAGTCTTGTTTGTTACTGTCTTGGCATAACGAGCGTTAATCCGCTCGACTATAATCTGATTTTTGAAAGATTTTTAAATCCGGAAAGAATTTCTATGCCGGACATCGACATTGATTTTCAGGACGACAGGCGGGATGAATTAATAGAGTATGCAAAGGAAAAATACGGAGAAAATTCCGTAGCACAGATAATCACATTCAACAAACTTGCACCACGCGGAGTATTAAAAGATGTAGGAAGAGTCCTGAATTTTCCGTTTCAGGAAATTAATGACCTGACGAAACTTATCCCCGTACTATTCGGTAAAATCAAACCTTTAAAGGAATGCATGAAAGACGTTCCCGAGTTTTCGAAATATTTTGAAACGGGTACGGAAGAAGAAAAAATCAACAAAAAGAATCTGCTCGAATATTCTATGGTACTCGAGAATCTCAATAAAAACTCCTCTATACATGCTTCGGGAGTAGTAATAGCACCATCGGACGTAACCGATTTTGTACCGATAATACTCGGCGACAATAAAGTTTATACTACTCAGTTCGACATGAACAAACTCGAAGATGCCGGTTTAATAAAAATAGATTTTCTCGGGCTGAAAGAACTCAAAGTAATAAAGAAGACATTAGACCTTATAAACAGGTATTATGATTTAGATTTAACCGTAGAAAAAATTCCGTTAAATGATGAGAAAACCTACGAATTATTTTCTTCCGGTTCAACTACAGGGATATTCCAGTTTTCAAAGAGTAAGATGCGCGAGTATTTATCAAAGTTAAAGCCGAAGAACATCGAAGACCTGGCTGCAATGAACGCATTATACAGACCCGGACCGATGAAACTGATTCCGGATTTCATCGAAAAACGCCCGGGTAAAAAACAAATCTCGTACATGCACCCCAAGATGGAAAACGTACTAAAGGAAACATACGGAATAATAGTATATCAGGAACAGGTAATGCAGATAGCGAGAGATATAGCAGGTTTCACAATGGCGCAGGCAGACAATATGAGAAAAGCGATTGGCAAGAAAATCAAGGAAAAGATGAAACAGATAAAGGAGGAATTTGTAAAGGGTGCGGTAAAAAACGGCGTAGCAAAAAATACAGCTAACGATATATACAAATTAATACTCGACTTTGCCGATTACGGATTTAACAAATCGCATGCAGTAACATATTCCGTACTTGCATATTACACGGCATATTTAAAAACACATTTTCCGCTGGAATTCCTTGCTGTTTCGATGGAATGCCGAAAAGGAGAAGAATCGGAACTTCAACTTCTTGCATACGAATGCAAGAAGATGAAGATTAAGTTAAAGCCGCCTGACGTTAACTCGAGCAGTCTCGATTTTACGATTAAGTATTATGACGACAAAGAAACATTACAGAGCGTTTCGGAGCAGACAGTAAATATGTACAACAATACACCGGTAAAAGGAGAGATAATTTACGGATTAAGCGCAATAAAAAACGTAGGTGAAAAAGCAGCAGAAGAAATAATAAACGAGCGTGAAAAAAACGGTTTGTTTAAGGGTTTTATGGATTTTTTAAAGAGAGTGGATTTAAGGGTAGTAAACAAAAAAACACTCGAGTCATTGATTTTTGCCGGAGCATTCGATGAAATTGACTCAAACAGAAACAAATTATATATGAACTGTGAGCGTGCAACACTCTATGCCCAAAAATTCAAGGAGATGCCGGAATCACACGGTCAGAGCGGACTTTTCAGCGATGATATATCGGTCAACGGCGTGAGTGATTTATACTTAACGGCTTATGAAGATTTTTCCGAAACAGAAAAATTCAATCTCGAGAAGATCATAGTAGGATTTTATCTTACGGGACATCCGCTTGACAAATACAGGGACATAATAGAAAAATTTGTTAATTTAAGTTTCGGGGAAGATTTAACCGAAACAGACATAACAAAAATACAGCCGGCAAAGATGTGCGGTGTAATACAGGACTTGCAGATAAAAATTTCAAAACGCGGGAATAAATTTGCAGTTTTTAATCTGGTTGATTTTTACGGTTCAGGTGAATGCGTGGTGTTCAATAATCTTTACGAATCGAAAAACTCTCTTTTTAAAAATGACAATTTAATTTTCGCACAGGGAAGAGCGGAAGAAAACGGAGACAAAATAAAACTGGTTGTGGAAGACGTTTTTCCGATAGAAAATTACCGTGAAATGTACTCAAAAAATCTGACGATTAACATTTTCAGGAAAAATCTGAATGAAAATTTAATCAGCGGTTTAAAAGAGGCAGTAGAAAAATATCCGGGCAGCTGCAATTTGTTTTTCAACATAATTGACAACGGCAAATCGATAGTGTACAGATCGAGAAGCTATAAAGTCAGACCGGGAAAAGAATTAATTTCACACTTGAAAAAATTACTCGGAGATAATAATTTGAAAATAAATTAAATCAGAAAATAAAAAACAAAAAAAATATAAATGTAATTACAGGCAACGACCTGTTTGAAAAAGAAAGGATTGATTAATGCATCCATTAGAATTCAACGACGCAAACTTTGCGACAGAAGTAGAAGGTTCAGACATTCCGGTACTGGTAGATTTCTGGGCAGTCTGGTGCGGACCCTGCAGAATGATAGCACCGATTGTAGAAGAACTTGCCGAAGAATATCAGGGTAAAGTTAAAGTCGGGAAACTGGACGTCGACAACAATCAAATAACAGCAGGCAAACTTGGAATCAGAAGCATCCCTACGCTTTTCATTTTTAAAAACGGAAAAATAGTCGACCAGATTGTCGGTGCAGTCCCCAAGAAAGTCATCACTGACAAATTAAATTCACATATATAGGAAATAAGAAACAGGAGACCTGCAAAAAGGCGGGTTTCCGTTGAAATTCATACACCTATTACTTTAACAAGTACTCTTTTTCGTCTTTTACCGTCAAATTCACCGTAGAAAATCTGTTCCCACGGACCGAAATCGAGTTTTCCGTTTGTTACCGCAACAACGACTTCCCTGCCCATAATCGTTCTTTTGAGGTGTGCATCGGCATTATCTTCAAATCCGTTATGCTGGTATTGTGAATACGGCTTTTCGGGCGCAAGTTTCTCGAGCCACTTTTCAAAATCGTTATGCAGTCCGCTTTCATCGTCGTTAATAAATACGCTTGCCGTAATATGCATGGCGTTGCAAAGCAGTAAGCCTTCGCGGATTCCGCTTTCCTTCAGACATTCTTCAACCTGTGAAGTAATATTAATCATCTGTCTGCGGCTGTCGGTATTAAACCACAGTTCTTTTCTGTAAGATTTCATATATATAAATTAAAATTATCTGATATTGAAAAATCAGAATTACTCCCAAACGAGATGCTGTTTTTCCGGACGGTTATTTTGAAGTTTATAACCAGGGAGCAGCATATCCTGCATATTTATTTTTTCTTCCGGAGTAAATTTTCCGGAAGGATTTTTTTCCACTCTTATTCTGGAGACTTTCTGTTCTTCATCGAAAAAAATCAACATATTTTCGCCTTCCACAAAGTTCATTCCGTTTGGTTCGTTGTCTTCATAAAGGAAGTAAAGACTCGTGGAATTTTCCGTCACGGTGACTTTAACAATTTTTTCCTCCGCGAATTCGATTTCGATATCCGTGCCGCTGATCTGGTCGTTTCTGTTCTGATACAATGAATCTTTTGCAGTTAATATCAGAAACGATGTTACAGAATTTTCCGTTTCGGGCAGCCGTTTTGCAAAAATTTTCCTCAATTTTCCGTCTTCGATAAAAGCATAAATCGAATCCCCTGTCATCTGAATATTATCCTGCCAGACAACTGGTTTTTGATTCATAGACACCCATTCTTTCCCTTCCTCCGTTGTTTTTGAAAAAACGCCGTTTCCGCTTCTTCCGGAAAATTTACCCCTTAGGATTTCAACATTTTCCTTCGCATTGTATCTTTCGGGTTTTTCCCTGTATGCTTCCAAAATATTTCCGGAAATATATAATGTGTCTTTCTCTTCAAACTTCACAAGACGTGAATTTCCTCTTATAAATGAATAATTTTTTAACTCATAATTCTCGGCATAATTCCCGAAAATAAGCGTATTATTTCTCAGGTTATTTATTCTTACATTCCCGGAGGCAAAAGATGTTTTTTCGAAACTGTTGTTTCTTAAAGTATCCGATTTGATAATAGTCGAATCGCTTTCTATAACGGCATTAACATAGGCAAAAGTTTTTCCCTGTCTCTTTAGATAATCGAGGTATTCCGCAGTTATTAAAGCCGAATCGGTTTT
This sequence comes from Ignavibacteria bacterium, assembly GCA_016873795.1. GTDB lineage: Bacteria > Bacteroidota > Ignavibacteria > Tepidaquicellales > Tepidaquicellaceae > VGWA01. The sequence goes on along the minus strand of VGWA01000010.1, from coordinate 27,095 downwards.
TACCCTGACGTTTCCCTTGGCATACGAATCTTCAGTGTATCTGAAATAAGTAAGTTCATCGGATGTAAGAATATAAGTCGGATTATCGATTCGTACGTTTTTTTTGAAAATAGCTTTTCCGTCATTGAAATAATAAATTCCTCCGTTTGCACTTAAAGATGAATTCGGTTCTTTGAGAGTAACTCCGTTTTCGCAAATTGCCATTTGTTCGTTGCCGAAATACACTGCTTTTGCCGTAAACAAAGAGAGTGTATCCTGATAAATTCTGACATTTCCCGTTAATTCAACTTTATTTAAATCAATATACTGAATCGCATAATTACAGTAGACATTGACATTATTATGAATAAAATGAACATTCCCGGTGGCTTCCCTTACGCTGTATCCGTCAATTACTTTTCCCGTTAATTTATCCGCTTTTTTCAATTCGATTTTTTCCTGTGCGTATGTGTATACGGAAAAAAACAAAATGAGTACCACAGTGCAAAAAGAAATTATATTAATATTATTTTTTCCTTTTTTCTTCATTTGCTGAAAGTACCGGTGACTTTATAAATTGTATAATTATTCAGGTTCTGGTCGGATTCGAACCCGATGCCTTCTATATGTTCTTTCGGAGTCGTAATACTGACAAAAACATCCGATGTAACTTTCTGACTGTCGTTATGCCAGTATAATTTTTCCGTTTTCAATATACTGCCGTCCTTGCTTGAAAAAACAACACTGTCATACACTTCTATATCTTTTGTGGCATCAAAGATTTTTCCTTTTTTTCCGGATAACTTCGAGACATTCTCGCTTTTTTTAAAAAAATCCACTACAGCATTACTATCGATTAAAGTATATCCCTTTGCGTTGTAAACCGAGATATGTCCCGCACGCAGTATTGCCTTAACCAAACCCGAGTCCGAAAATGTAACAGTAGTATTCCAGCTTTCCTGGTCGGGAATTTCACCTTTTTTATATTCAGTCTTTGCCGGTTCAATTTTCTCTCCGCACGAAGATATCAATACAATCATTACCGTTAAAAAAGTGAAATATAAAAACAATATTTTTCCGAAATATTTTTTCAATAAGATTATAATCCAAGTTCAACGAGCGTATGCATGTGAATTATACCGGCTAATTTCTTCTTTTCGTTTGCAACAATGAGCGAGGTAATTTTATTTTTTTCCATAATTTCGAGCGCGGTTTTTGCAAGAGTAGATTCACGAATGATTTTCGGGCTTGCACTCATAATATCCCCTGCTTTAACACTTTTTATATCGAGATTTTTTTCAAGCAGTCTCCTGAGGTCGCCGTCAGTTACAATTCCGGTAATATTGCCTCCGTCAACAACCACTGCACACCCGAGTCTTTTGGAGGAAATTGTATAAATCAAATCTTTTAATTTTGTATTTTTTTTAACGACAGGAATATCATCTCCTTTTATCATAATATCGTCTATTTTCAGCAGTAATTTTTTCCCGAGGTTTCCGTCCGGATGATACATAGCAAAATTTTCTTTGGAAAAACCTTTTCTTTGAAGAAGGGATATTGCCACCGCATCACCCAAAACGAGCGCTGCAGTCGTTGAAGTAGTCGGTGCCAGATTGAACGGGCAGGCTTCTTCTTCAACCGAAGCATCGAGAATAATATCGGCGATTTTGGCAAGAGCAGAATTAACATTGCCCGTTATAAGAATTATTTTGATTTTAAGGTTTTTAAAGGCAGGTACGAGTTTTTTTATTTCCTGAGTATCCCCGCTTTTTGATATCAGTATGGCTATATCTCCCTCTCTGATGATACCCAAATCACCGTGAAGCGTATCGGCAGAATGAAGATAAATCGAATAAGTACCCGTTGAATTCAGGGTTGCAGCAATTTTTTGTGCTATTATTCCGGATTTTCCTATACCTGTTACAATTACTTTTCCTTTACATCTGTATATTGATTCAACGGCAAAAATAAAATTCTCCTTAAAATCGTGATTACTAAATCTTTTTTCCAGAGCAAGAATTCCCTTTTTTTCTTTTGAAATTGCCGCTCTGGCATTTTTAACAATATTATGTTTCATTATCAGAATGCTTATAATTAAACTAATACAAAATATAATTGTTAATTTAAAATTATAATACAAATTAAATTCCCTTTTGGTTTTTGTACAAAACAATAATGTTTTTATAAATATTAAATAAAAGACAGAATTATTATTTTACAACAGAATGATAACATAGTATGTCATGGAATTAAAGAAGAACGACGAATTAACGGCAAAGGTAAATTCCATTTCGAGTGAAGGCAAAGGAATAACCAGAACAGAAGGCGGTTTTGTAATTTTTTCCAGCAACACCGTACCGGGAGATATTGTAAAATTAAAAATAAGAAAAATCAAAAAAAATTATGGTGAAGCCGATTTAATCGAAATTCTTAAAAAATCAGATAACAGAGCAGAACCCAGATGCAGGCATTTCGGTATATGCGGCGGTTGTAAAATGCAAAATATTGATTACAGTCTGCAGCTGCGGATAAAATCCGAAATTGTAAAATCTGCCTTTGAAAAAATCGGCGGATTCGGAAATATTACTGTTGAACCGGCAATTGCTTCGGCAAATTCTTACTTTTACAGAAACAAAATGGAGTTTTCGTTTTCCGAAGACAAATGGCTCGACAAAAAAACCGAAGAAAACAAAAAAAATTTTGCACTTGGATTGCATATACCCAAATTTCATTCCAAAATACTCGACATAATCGAATGTTACCTGCAGTCGGAATTATCGAGCCGGATTGTAAATTTTACGAGGGACTTTTTCCGTTCGGGAAATATTTCCATATATTCGATAAAAACCCATTCGGGATTTCTCAGATTTCTAATTATAAGACAATCGTACTATACAGAAGATATCATGGTTAACTTAATTACAGGTTACCACGAAAAAGAAATTATCAAAGAATACGCAGCATTACTCAGAAATCAGTTTCCGGAAGTAACAACATTCATTAATTCTGTTTCGAAAAAAAAAGCACAGGTGGCTTCGGGAGATGAAACATACACGATATACGGGAAAGGGTGCATAGAAGAAAATATAAAAACCGAAAACAAGAATTTTTCTTTTGAAATATCTCCGTTTTCATTTTTTCAGACAAATACAAAACAGGCGGAAAAAATTTATTCCACAGCAGTAAATTTTGCGGAACTGACAAAAATTGATACGGTATTCGATTTATACAGCGGAACAGGGTCAATATCCGTTTTTATTTCAGATTATGTAAATAAAGTTATAGGGGCGGAAGCTATTGAGGAGTCAGTCGAAGACGCAAGAAAAAATGCAATTAGAAATAATATCACAAACTGTGAATTTATAAAAACCGACATCAGAGACTTTTTAAAAAGAACAAATTTCAAGGAAACGGATTTTTTGGAATTTGGAGGGAAAAGGTTCGAAAAAGACAGAATTAAAATCATTTTAGACCCGCCCCGTTCAGGTCTTCATCCCGAAATATGCAGGATTTTATCGGAAACTAATTTCAGCAAAATAATCTATATCAGCTGCAATCCCTCGACTCAGGCAAGAGACATCAAAATAATCTGTGAAAACGGAAATTATAAAATTGACAAGATGCAGCCTGTTGATATGTTTCCCCAGACGTATCATATAGAAAACGTCGTATCCCTCAAACGGGCATTATGAGTTTGTACAATTTAATGTTGAAAACTGAAAGTCAGATCGGTAAAAACGGTATCGATTTTGTATTACTATTTTACAGGGACTTCAATTACAAGCAACTCACCTTTTTCAAGTGCTTTAATTTCTATATGGTCTTCATTGAGAATTCCCATTCCATCGCGACGGTATAATTTTTCTCCGCATATTTCAAAAGAGCCTTCAATAATAAAAAAGTACAGACCACCCGATACAATTTTCTTCGAATAAATTTCCTTAAAATCTTTATCGAAACCTCCCAGATGAAGATAAGCATCCTGATTAATCCACAATTTACCTTTAGACTTATCAGGGGTGACGATTTCAAGAAGTTTATTATATTTTTCCTTTGGAGAATAAGATTTTTCATCATAGCGGGGATTGACATTTGTTTTTTTCGGCAGAATCCAGATTTGAAGGATATTGACAACATCTGTTTCGGAATTATTGTATTCTGAATGAACAATCCCGGTTCCTGCAGACATAACCTGCACATCACCAGCTTTCAGGACAGCACCGTTTTTTATATTATCTTTATGAGCCAGTTCACCTTTCAGAATAACAGAAATAATTTCCATATCGTTATGTGGATGCATTCCGAAGCCCTTTCCCGGTTGAATATAATCGTCATTCAGCACACGCAGTGCGCCAAACTGCATCCTATCGGGATTGTAGTATTTTGAAAAACTAAATGTATGGTTCGTCTGAAGCCAGCCGTAATCAAATGAACCTCTTGTATTTGCTCTGTGAATTATTTTTTCCATAATTAAATATAAACAAAAATACTTTTTAAAAAATTTAAAAAAAGTAATTAAAGTTATAAAAATTTCAGTTTATATATTAAGAATTATTGTATAACTTACATAAGAGAGGAGGAAAAAAATATGAACGTGTTATCAGCAATTCTCCAACTGATATTTTTACAATCCGGATACAGCAGCATAGACAAAGACGAGACATCAACCGGTGTTATAATATTATTCATCATATTAGCAGTAATAGCAATAATTTTTATAATATTATATGTTATCGGCGGATGGAAAATGTTTAAAAAGGCTGGAAAACCCGGCTATGCTATTTTAGTACCCTATGTTGATTTATGGATTATTCTCGAAATTATAGGCAGACCTTACTGGTGGATATTTTTGTATATGATAATTGCGCCGATAATCTGGATTATTATATCTATCGATATTGCAAAATCGTTCGGCAAGAGTATAGGTTTTGGAATCGGGATAATATTTTTGCCTTTCATTTTTATCCCAATTATCGGTCTCGGCAAAGCTGAGTACAAAGGATCTCTTGCACAAAAAAAATAATATATATTTTTGATATTAATTTAACTGAAAGTCAGGAAGGTTTGTAATCCACGGAAAAACCTGTGTAACAGCATATTTTTTTATTATTTAGCTTTAAAAAACGAAAATAAATTTATATTTTTATAAAATTTTATAACCAAATTTATTGTTATATTTAGAAACAATTATTAAACCAATAAACAATGACCGAACAAACTAATATAAAAAATACGATACTCTGGGTTGACGATGAAATTGACCAGTTAAAATCCAATATTTTGTTTTTACAGAAGAAAGGATACGAAATTTTTGAGGCAACAAACGGCGATGACGCTCTTGATATAATCCGCAAAAATGACATCGAAATGGTATTTTTAGACGAAATGATGCCCGGAAAAGGAGGATTACAGACTCTAATAGAAATCAAAGACATAAAACCCGAACTGCCCGTTGTGATGGTAACCAAAAATGAAACGGAAAGTCTGATGGAAGATGCGATAGGCAAAAAAATTACCGATTATTTAATTAAACCGGTTAATCCGAACCAATTATTATTAGTATGTAAAAAAATATTCGAATCCAAAAAATTAAAAGGAACACAGGTATCAAAAGATTATATTAAGGAATTTAATGAAATATCCGTAGCCCTGATGAATGAGTTAAGTTACAAGGATTGGATTGATATTCACATTAAAATGTCAAACTGGGAACTTGAACTTGATGAGCATACGGAACTGGGTCTTGAACAGACATTAAAGGACCAGAAACGAGAGTGTAATGTGGAGTTTTCCAAATACGTGGAAAAAAACTACAAGAAATGGGTAAACACTGCCGGAGCAGCAGCAGGTTCTGAATCGGATATTCCTGTTTTTTCCAATGAACTGATGGAAAAATTCGTATTCCCGGAGACTCAAAAATACAAATCCGTTTTCTTCTTTATAATCGACTGCATGAGACTTGACCAGTGGTTATTGATGGAAAAATATCTGCCGGAATATTTCAGAATATCGAAAGATTATTATTTTTCCTTATTACCCACAGCTACTCCATACTGCAGAAACTCCATATTTTCAGGGCTGTATCCGTACGATATAGAAAAACATTTTCCGGATAAGTGGTGGAAAAACAACGAAGATGAAAACTCAAAGAATAATTTTGAGAGAGAGTTTCTGATAAGTCTGATAAACAGAAAGAAAATAAAACTCAGAAATGAGCCGAAATACGTAAAAATAATGGATTCGGACTTTGGCAGAAACATAGAAAGTAAAATATTATCTTTTACGAAAAATCATCTGAATGCGATAGTAATAAATTTTGTGGATATGATGGCGCACTCGAGAAGCGATACTGCAATATTGAAGGAAATAGCTCCTGATGAATCCGCATACCGTTCCTTAACACGTTCCTGGTTCGAACATTCATCGTTTTTAGGTATGTTGAAACAATTAGCAACTGTTCCGGATGTAAAAATAATTATAACCACCGACCATGGCAGTATCAGATGTCTTCACGGTGTTAAAGCATACGGAGACAGAGAATCATCACCGAATTTAAGATATAAATTCGGAAATAACGTAAAAGCCGACCCGCGAAACGCAATGTATATAAAGAAACCGTCCGAATATCAATTACCCGTAGGCAACGGGATTGTAAGCTATATTATAGCAAAAGAGGATTTTTATTTTGTCTATCCGACCGATTATCACAAATACTTAAATCAGTACAACGATACGTTTCAGCACGGCGGTATATCAATGGACGAAATGGTTTTACCTGTTGTATTCCTTGAAACAAAGATTTAAGCAAAATTGAAAAGATTAATTTCAACAAGTCCTGAAATTACGGTCAGATTCGGATACGAGTATGCAAAAACACTAAAAAACACGGATATACTGGGACTAATCGGTGAACTCGGGAGCGGAAAAACATGCCTTGTCAGAGGCATCGCGAAATATTTCAGAATTACGGATGACATAATCAGTCCGACTTTCCTGATATTAAACCAGTATAAAGGCATTAATCCCCTGAACCATACAAATATTATTATTAATCACTTTGATTTTTACAGACTTAAATCATACGAGGAGTTACATTCAATCGGATTCGATGAATATATTTCGGATATGAATGCAATAAACATAATAGAATGGCCTTCACTGCTTTTGAACGAAAAATTTAAGATGAAACAATGGAAGAAAATAATCTTAAAACACGGAAAAGAAAGCAATATAAGAATAATAAGATACTGATTAAACTTTTAAATAATACAGCAAATATAAGATAAATTTTAACGTATTTAATAAATTTTATTTTGAATATCTTATTAATTGATACATCCGAAAAAAGAGCTGAATATGGTTATTCTGAAAAAGGGAAAATTATATTCAGAAAGACTTTAAAAGAACTTATGAGCGCGGATGAAGTAATATTTTCGTTAAAGTCAGATTTTATAAACAGAAAAATTAAATTTAAAACACTGGATTATATAGGATTGTCCAACGGACCGGGTTCTTTTACAGGTATGCGGATAGGGTCTGCAATTGCAAAAGGTATTTGTTTTTCAACTAAGTGCGAATTAATCGAATTGAATTCACTCGACATTACGGCAAATAAAATAAAAAATAAGGGATATTACACGGTTTTGATTGATTCAAATATGAGGACAGGAGAATTGTATTGCGCTGACTATCATATTAATACTGTTAAAAACAATTCAGGTAAAAACTCCCGCGCTACAGTCAGAATATCAGATTATTACATAATAACAAAAGATGAGCTGAGAAAAAGTTTATCCGATGGACAGACAGATAAAAACTATTTAACAAATGATGAAATAAACCTTCCTGAATTATGTAATTATACGAATTTATCATATACAGACAACATAGAATCTATGCTTGATTTAACAGAATCGGAGATAAAAGAAAGAAAGTTTTCAAAAACGAAATCAGGATATAAAAGTTCGGAACCTTATTATATGAAAGATATTTCCCTGTTCAAAACAACAATCAAAGACAAAAATTAAAAAAAATATATGGCATGGTTTAAACGCTCAAAAGAAAACATTTCCACAGAAAAGCCCAAACAGGATTTACCGGATGGTATGTGGGTAAAATGCGATTCATGCAATGAATTGATGCATAAAAAACAGTGGGAAACAAATAAATTTGTCTGTCTCAAATGCAGCAATCATTTCAGAATCGGCAGCAATGAATATTTCAAAATACTGCTCGATGAAGGTTCGTTTAAGGAAATGGACAGAAGGATTCGTTCAATAGATATTTTAAACTTTACGGATTCAAAGTCATATGCAAAAAGAATTGACGATGCGATTAATAAAACAAAACTTTACGATGCAATAAGAACCGGAACCGGTAAAATTAAAGGTATAGACATAGCCATAGGATGCATGGATTTTGCTTTTATCGGGGGAAGTATGGGAAGCGTAGTAGGCGAGAAAGTCGCAAGGATAATAGATAAATCAATCAGAACACGTTTTCCCTTAATAATAATATCCCAGAGCGGGGGAGCAAGAATGCAGGAAGCAGCAGTATCCCTGATGCAGCTTGCTAAAACGAGTTCAAGACTTGCCAAATTAGCCGAAGAAAAAATTCCTTACATTTCGATATTAACAAATCCGACTACGGGAGGCGCCAGTGCATCTTATTCGATGCTGGGAGATATTAATATTGCCGAACCGAATGCGTTAATAGGATTTGCGGGACCGAGAGTAATCAGACAGGCAACAGGCAAAGATTTGCCGGTGGGATTTCAAAGGTCGGAATTTATTCTGGAACATGGTTTTCTTGATTTAATCGTGGACAGACGCGATATGCGAGAAAAACTTTCTCAATTACTGAACCTGTTTGCCAATTAACAGCAAGACGTTAATAATCCATAAAGGATTAAAGTCAAATTATTAATAATAACAAATATGAAAGTAATAAAAGACATAAAGGCATTTCAGCAGATTGCCGATTATTACAGGGCGGCAGGCAAAAAAATAGGATTCGTACCGACTATGGGATATCTTCACGAAGGACATGTTTCGTTGATACTTGCCGCAAAAGATGAATGCGATATTGTCGTGGTTTCGATATTCGTCAATCCGACACAGTTTCTGCCCGGTGAGGACTTAAATGAATATCCGAGAGATTTCCTGCGGGATTTTCATATTTGTAAAAATGCGGGTGTAGATTATATTTTCAATCCGGAAAAAGAAGATATGTATCCTGAAGGATACAGTACTTACGTATCGGTTAATGAAATATCCGACAGACTGGAAGGAAAATACAGACCCGGTCATTTTCTCGGAGTGACAACGATTGTAATGAAATTTTTTAATATCGTAAAACCGCATTATGCATATTTCGGACAGAAAGACGGACAACAGGCGGTAATTATAAAAAGAATGGTTAATGACCTTAACGTTGATGTCAATATCAGAATCTGTAAAACAATGAGAGACGAAAACGGACTTGCTATGAGTTCGCGCAATTTATATCTGAACGAAATCGAAAAAAAACAAGCTTCGGTATTAAACAGAGCACTTAATGAAGCAAAACGTCTGATAATGGAAGCCGGAATAAATGACACAAAAATTGTCAGAGACGAAATAAGAAAATACATCGAAAGTGAAGCTCCGTTATCACAAATACAGTATATTTCAATAACCGACAACAGCACACTGAGAAAAGTAAAAGATTTAGAGAATTTCAAAGGCGAAATACTAATATCTCTGGCTGTATATTTCAGAAAAACAAGATTGATAGATAATGTTATATTCGAAAAATAAAGGAGAAGATATATATGAAAATAACAATGTTAAAATCGAAAATACACAAAGCAACGGTAACAATGGCGGAATTGCATTATGAGGGCAGTTTGACCCTTGACGCTGAACTGATGGAAGCGGCGGGAATGCATCCCTATGAAAAAGTTCATGTTGTAAATTTTAATAACGGAGAAAGATTCGAGACATATCTTATAGAGGGAGAAAGAAACAGCGGAATAGTATGCCTGAACGGTCCTTCATCGCGGCTCGGACAAGTCGGCGATGAAATAATCGTAATGGCATACGGCGTTTTTGAATACAGCGAATTAAACGGTTATAAACCTAAAAAAATATTGGTAGATAAAAAGAACAGGATAATCAAGTAATTCCTCAGTTCGCAATTCGCAAAAGGTCATTGCCAATTTTTAATTGAGTTAATATGAAAACAGCTACGGTTATTCTTGCAGCAGGCAAAGGAAAAAGAATGAAAAATCCCGAGAAATCAAAGGTCATGTATGAGCTTGCAGGTAAACCTCTCATTGAATATGTTGTTAACCTCGCACTGAAAATAAAATCTGAAAAAATAATTATTGTTGTAGGACACCAAAAAAAATCGGTATTAGAATTCATCAACAAGAAATTTAACGGGAAGGAAAATCCTGAGTTTAAAAAAATTTATTTTGCTCATCAGGACAAACAGTTAGGAACAGGTCATGCGGTTATTAAAACCAAAAAATATCTCGGTAATTATAAAGGAATCGTTCTTATATTATCGGGAGATGTTCCGTTATTAAGAGAAAAAACTCTGAATAAGTTTATTGAATACCACAGAGAAAATAAATTCAGAGCTTCATTGATATCGGCTGTAATGGATAATCCGTCGGGTTACGGAAGAATCATCAGGGATTCACAAAAAAACTTTACAGATATAAAAGAAGAAAAAGATACAAGCGAAAAACAAAAGAAAATAAAAGAAATAAACTCTGGAATATATCTGACAGACAGTAAGATATTGTTCGAGGCACTTAAAACACTGCGAAAAGACAATGCTCAGAAGGAATATTATCTGACCGACGTATTTAAATATTTTCGGAAAAACGGATATAAGATAGGTGCTTTCAGGATTAAAGACAGAAATGAAATATCGGGAATCAATACATTAGAACAACTTATATTAATGCAGAAACAATCAGGCAAAATCAAACAAATATGAAAAGAGAGGAACTAATATTTTCTGTTTCGGGATTGAGAGGAATATACGGTGAAACTCTGAGAACTGACGATATAATAAAATATTCAAATGCTTTCGGATTATACGTCAAAGAAAAAAATAAATCAAAAAAAATTGTTATAGGGCGTGACGGAAGACTTTACGGAGAAATAATAGCGAATCTGGTGATATCAAATCTTTTCCTGAATGGATTTCATATAACGGATATAGGTGTAGTTCCAACCCCGACGGTACAGATAGCAACGGAATACTTAAAGGCGGCAGGCGGAATTTCAATTACTGCTTCACATAATCCGCAGAAATGGAACGGATTAAAATTCTTAAACTGTAACGGAACATTCCTTGACACCCCACAAATCGAGGAAGTAAATAAAATTCTGCGGCTAATTAAAAAAGGGTCAACCCGTTTCTCCGAAACACGATTCGGTGAACTGAAATCTACGGTTAAAGACATAAGCTGGACAGACAGGCACATCGAAAAAGCGTTGAATGTTAAATTTATAAACAGAAAAGCAATAAGAGAAAGAAAATTTAAAGTTGTTGTTGATGCCGTTAATTCTTCCGGTTCGATTATTGTACCAAAACTTTTGAGAAAACTCGGATGCAGGGTTATTGAATTATTCACTGACTGTTCCGGTATATTTCCGCATAATCCTGAGCCCATACCTGAAAATCTTAAGATACTGATGTCCGAAGTAGTGAAAAATAAAGCAGATATGGGAATAGCCGTTGACCCGGACTCGGACAGGCTCGTTTTAATAACAGACAAAGGAGAACCGTTCGGAGAGGAAAATACGATAACTACTGCAGTAAAACACATATTAAGAAAAATAACTGCAAAGAATAATAAGGTAACGGTAAACTTATCAACTACGAGAGCCGTCAGAGACATCGCACGCGGTTTTTCCGCCGAAGTTATAACAACTCCGGTCGGAGAAATAAACGTAGTCAGCGAAATGAAAAGAAACGGTTCCTGTATTGGCGGAGAAGGCAGCGGAGGCATAATATTACCGGACAAATACGGAGGTCATTACGGAAGAGATGCAATAACAGGTATTGTATTAATATTAAATGAACTTGCCGGATTTAAAGGCAAATTAAGCGAATATAAAAAGACTTTACCGGAATATCACATTATAAAAAATAAAATAATCACCGGTGACGGCAGAAACAGGAAATTAAACAGCGGCGACAAAATTCTGGAAAACATAAAGAAAAAATTTAAGAACAGAAAAGACTGCGGCATTAATCTGAAAGACGGAATAAAACTCGATTTCAAAGATTACTGGATACATCTTCGCAAGTCCAATACGGAACCGATAATCAGAATAATAACCGAAGCCCATTCAAAAACACAGGCGGAAGAACTTCAAAAAAATTTCATAAAACATTTCATCAAGAGAAAAATATAGAATGAATCCAATTTTATTAAAAGATATATCAAATCTCGTCACATGCTGTCATTTTGATACATCACCCAAAAAAGGGAAATCATTAAATGATATAGGCCTTGTAAATAACGGAGCAGTACTAATCAATAACAGCAGGATATTATATTCCGGTAAAATGGATAAGCTGGGATATTTTCTGAAAAAGTATAAAATACCGGCATCTGAAATCAGCGAAATCGATTGCAGCAAAAAAACCGTACTGCCCGGTTTCGTCGACTGTCATACACATTTTGTTTTCAGCGGTTCGAGAGCAAACGAATACGAAATGAGAATTTCGGGAAAAACTTACGAACAAATTGCAAAATCAGGAGGCGGTATATCCGCAACCGTCAACTCAGTCAGAAAGACTGCATTGAAAAAGCTTAAAGAAATAACAGAAAGACGTTTGACAAATTTTTTAAAATACGGAACCACAACAATCGAGGGAAAATCAGGTTATGGATTAGATTTAAGCAATGAGATAAAAATGCTGAAAGTAATTAATGATTTAAACAAAAACAATATTTACGGTTTAGACCTGATACCTACATTCCTCGGAGCACACAGCATACCGGCAGAAAGAACAAAAAAAGATTACATCGAATATATCATAAGAGAAATGATACCGGCTGTTTCTAAAAAGCAACTTGCGGTTTTTATAGACGTGTTTTGCGAAAGAAATTACTTCAGTGCGGAAGAAACGGAAAAAATTTTATTTGAAGGGAAAAATTTCGGATTACTGCCGAAACTTCATACAGACCAGTTCTATTCGACGGGCGGAATCGAAGCTGCAATCAATACAGCTTGTGTGTCGGTTGACCATCTGGAAGTGATAAACGATAAAGATATAAATAAGTTAAGAGACAAAAATATTGTTGCGGTAATGTTACCCGGTGTTTCATATTTTCTCGATATAAAATACGCACCGGCAAGAAAATTGATAGAAAAAAACGTACCCGTTGCACTTGCAACTGACTTCAATCCGGGAAGCTGTATGACTGAAAACATGCAGATAATTATGTCTCTTGCATCTCTGAAATTGAAAATGACTGCAGAAGAAATTATCAATTCGGTTACTATTAATCCCGCTTTCGCACTTCAAATGCAAAATAAAACAGGAAGCATACAACAGGGAAAACAGGCTGACTTAATTATTTTTGATTTTGACTCCTACAAGGAACTGATTTATCATTTCGGAGTAAACCAATTACTTACGGTAATGAAAAAAGGTAAAGTTTACAAAACCTCAGACCTCGGGTAATTCCAGCGAAATATCTATACTCTCTATATCTCTCCACATCTTCTGACAGGGAAATTTATTTTCATATAAAGCTCTTCCTATCATAACCGAATCAACGTTTGGTATGTTTAAATCCTTAAGTACTTTTAAATCTCTGTAATCGGACACCCCGCCCGCTACGGTAATTTTTAAATTAGTGTTCAGAGCGATTTCCCTGACTCTATCGACAAAAGGTCCGCATAAATTACCGACTCTCGTAACATCCTGATATATTATTCTTTTTACCCCAAGAGTTTCCATATATTTTGAAAAGTCAAGGGGAGTAATATTTGCATATTCTATCCATCCGTTTGTAACCACATTGTTGAGCTTTTCATCGATTCCTATTACTATTTTAGTGTTAGAAAAATCCTTTATAATATTTCTAATCATTTCCGGATTCGTAAGTGCAGTTGTCCCGACTATAACACGGTAAACACCAAGTTCCCTGAAACAATACTCTGCAATTTCATAACTTTTAATTCCGCCTGCCAGTTGAACGGGAATATCTATAGATTTGGTTATTTCTCTGATAAGGTTATGATTCTTTGTATCCCCGTAAACTGCGGCATCCAAGTCAGTAATATGCAGAGCTTTAAAATTTTCTTTCCTGAACAACTTTGCCACCTGAAGAGGTCTTTCAGAATAATACATTGTTTTTTCTCCGTGACCTTCTATTATTCTTACGCACCTTTCGTTTTTAATATCTATTACCGGTATTATCAGCATTGTCGGTGATTAGCGGTTTGTTATTAGCGGATTTTTAAATTCGTTCATATCCCTGCTTTTGCAGGAACGATTATTATTTTTTTATAATTGCAACTTTTCCAGTCCCGACTTTCGTTCCTTCCTTGTTATATGCAGCTATAATATATATTCCCGAAGGGACTATATCTCCTTTGGAATCTCTTCCGTTCCATGTTGCTATTCTGCCGCCCGGCGATTCGAAAGTATTTATTAACTCACCTGTAAGCGAAATAATTTTTATTACGGAATTTTCTACCAATCCGTCAATTTTCAAATCCACATTAGCGGGAAGAAGGTAAGGATTAGGCGAACATTTAATTTTATCAAATTCCGCTACCGGTTGAACGGCATTTGTCTGGTATGAAGATAAGCCGGATAAAGTTCCAAAATACGCTTTTCCGTTTTTTCCGTTTACTACTATCGATTTTATATTATTACTAAGTATAGGACTGTTGCTCACGTTCAGCTGTTCTATTAATGTTGAACCATCTGCAGATATATGGAATACCCCGTTATTTTGAGTCCCTATCCATTTTTGGTTCAGAATATCCGATGTAATACAATAGCAGAATTCCGTAAAAGGAACTTTAAGATTTCCGGAGATTAAAGACATTTTAACAGCGGGGGGTTTTTGACCCGGATATTGCAGAACTGCCTGAGGATTAGCTATTATAAATACACCATTATCGGTTGCTGCCCAGACCTCACCGTTTCTGTCGACAATCACATCGAAAACATCATTTACACCCTCACCGAAATCTGCCGTAGTGTATATTCCGTATATATCATCCTGCGGCTGCTGAAGAGTACCATTCTCGTTATAGAAATACAATCCGCGCGGAGAGAGGTATCCTGAAACAATCCATTTTGTATTATAATTATCAACTGCAATTTCTTCAAAATTAGCCACCAAAACAATCGAAGGATTTGTAATTCCGTACCATACCGTATCACCAAGATAAGCGTATAAGGATTTTCCGCTGTTAACCTCATAAAACGTACACCAGGCGACACCGTTATTATCATAAGCTATTCCGTTAGGTACACAATAATTCGGGTCAGACGGAATTCCGGGAAGAATACTATTTTTTGTATTAAAATTCCTGATTACATTTCCCGACATAAAGGTCGGACCTCCTCCCGGACTCAATGCCCAAACTACATTTCTGTCTGTTGTAATTTTATGAAAATTATTACTACTGCCAAGCTGAGGAGTTTGATAAATACTGTAATTAGTAAAAGTTTCCCCGTCGAAACTGTAAAAACCCGCATCTGCGCTTCCTCCGGCACACCAGAGAGTTCCCATCTCATCAACCGACAGATAAGCAAACAAACTTCTTTGCGGTCCGTTCGGAGCAACAAATGAATATCCGCTCCCCAAATCCATGTATATTCCTTTATCAGATGTACCTCCGAATACGTTTCGCTGCTGTGAACCGTAAAAATCTATATATGTCCAGTTTGCCGCATTAAAAAAGACATTAATGAACGGTAAGTTAGAACGGGTTGCATAATAAACAACATTATTGGAAACAAAAAACAATGAATCACCGGAAGATGTTACAAATTTAGTCTTTGCTCTTGATACGAGTGAATTCGGATAATCATACCAGGCAATACCGTCAAAATAACCGAATCCCCCGTCAGAGCCGAAAAAAACCTTGTTGTCAAAAACCGCATTTGTTCTTACATTAACATTAAAGGGAGTCAGGTTATAAGTTGTCCAGGAAGAGGGATTATTCAGATTAGAATTTCTTAAAGGTGCATAAGCAATACCGGATGAAGTAGCGGCATATATCGTATCATTTTTTATTGTCAGTGAATTTACTGCCGTCTTAATGGATAATGTACCCAGTTTATAATACGGAGCATCAACAAAATTGTAATTTAACGTCGATATTCTTTGCACACCGTATCCGGTTGCCGCATATATATCCGTACCGTATAAAACAAAATCATTTACAGATTTATTATTCTCTGAAGAATTTTTAATATCATAAATATATTTCCAGGAATTATTTTTATAATCAAAAACCGATACTGAACCATCAGACGCCCCAATCCATAACCTATCCTGATAATCAAGAATGCACGTGGTTAAATCGATATTAATCAAGCCGTTAATATTGGTATATTTTTGTATAATACTGCCGTCGTTGAGGTTAAGCATAAACAGTCCGCCTTTAGTTGCGCAGAAAGCCGAATTATTATCTCTCGTAACAGAAACAGAAACAATACCCTTCATATCCGTGAATGTTTCCCATCTGGAATTCGTATAAGCATTCAGGCTAAAAATGAAAAATACAATTAATATCAGAAAAATCGTTTTTCTAAGCATAAATTAAGATTTTAAAATTTCAGATTGACGTTTAATATGATTTAATTTTTTAAAAAAATCAATCCTGTTAATATTGCAGAAAACTGATAATTAAAACAAATTTAACCTAAAATAATTACCAAACGTTTTTTAATAATTAATTCGTTTTTAATTTAAAATAAGCAAAAATTTTTGACAGTTTCAGTATTTTATAAATTGAATTTTACAATTTTTAAAGTTAGTTTACATCAGATTAATTTTAACAAAAGTATAATTAATTCTGCGAGTCAAGAATGAACTCCTTAATATCCGTAATAATACCTCTTTATAATGAAGAGGAATCAATAAGTGAATTAGCCGATTCGGTAAAAAATGCATTCAGTAAATTGAATTATGATTATGAAATAATTTTTGTAGATGACGGCAGTACCGACAAATCATATGAAATAATAAAAGATATCAATGTACGCGATAACAAGGTTCACTGTATAAAATTCAGAAGAAATTACGGTAAATCCGCGGCACTCGCTGCAGGATTCAAAAAGGCAAAAGGAGACATTGTAATTACAATGGATGCGGATTTGCAGGACGACCCCGAAGAGATTCCTGAATTGATAGAGAAGATTAATTCAGGATATGACCTTGTATCGGGCTGGAAAAAAATCAGACACGACCCGTTTATAAAAAAACACACATCAAAATTTTTTAATTTTTCCACATCCGTTATTTCGGGCGTCAGATTACACGACTTTAATTGCGGACTGAAAGCATACAAAAAAGATGTAATTAAATCAGTACAGATATACGGGGAACTTCACAGGTTTATTCCTGCAATGGCACATCTGTCAGGATTTAAAGTAACGGAAAAAATTGTTAAACACCACCCCCGCAAATACGGAAAAACAAAATTCGGATTCAGCAGATTTTTAAATGGTTTTTTTGATTTGCTTACTGTTTATTTTACCTCAAAATTTATCAGAAGACCATTGCACCTGTTCGGATTTGCCGGGTTGGTCTTTATATTACTCGGTCTGATTATAACATTATATTTAACATATCTGAAAATTTTTCTCGATTCTTATATAAGCAACAGACCATTGCTGTTTGCAGGGGTGTTATCCATTATAGTGGGGATTCAATTTTTTTCGTTGGGTCTGCTAGGCGAAATGATAACCAGAACAAGACCTCCGGAAGATGATATATCCATAGAAACGGAATTTTAGTAAATTTTAGATTTATGAATTCAGTAAGTAAAAAAGCCCGGATAGGAACAAACGTTATAATAGGCGAATATACAGTTATCAAGGATGATGTTATAATTGGAAATGACGTCAAAATAGGTTCAAATGTACTTATTGATAACGGCGCCAGAATATCAAATAACGTAATAATACATCACGGTGCGGTGATTTCAACGCCTCCGCAGGATTTAAAATTCGAAGGTGAAATTACAACATTTGAAATAGGAGAAAACACGGTAATCAGAGAATATGCTACGCTGAATCGGGGAACAAAACACAGTTATATGACAGTAGTCGGAAAAAATTGTTTTTTGATGGCTTATTCTCACATTGCACATGATTGTAAAATCGGAGATAATGTAATAATCGCAAATGCGGTAAATATGGGAGGACATGTAATTATTGACGACTGGGCTATTATCGGAGGAATTGTAGCAATACATCAGTTTTGCAGAATCGGAAAACATGCAATAATAGGCGGTGGATTCAGAGCGGTTAAAGATGTTCCGCCTTTTATACTGGCAGGGAATGTTCCTTTAAAATACGAGGGATTAAACTTTGTCGGGCTGAAACGAAGAGGATACACAAACGAACAAATAGAAAATATAAGAAACGTCTATAATATAATATATAAATCGAAATACAATGTGAGCGATGCAATTAAGAAAATAAAAAACGAAATCGAGCAAACCCCGGAGATTAAAACCATAACAGATTTTATTGAAGCAAGCTCAAGAGGCATAATAAGAGGATGAGAAATGTTATATTACACGCAGCTTTTAGAAACATCAAAAGAGAAAAAGAATGAATAACAGTGAAACAAATATTGATTCAAAACACATAACCACGAAAGTATTATATTCGATGAAACAAAAAGGAGAGAAAATTACGATGCTTACTGCATACGATTATCTCACGGCAAAATTTCTCGACCAGGCAGGAGTGGAAATAATACTTGTCGGAGATTCTTTAAGCAATGTTATTCAGGGTAATGAAACTACATTGCCTGTGACTCTCAATGAAATGATATATCACACAAAAATTGTGCAAAAAGCCGTAAAAAATGCTCTCGTGGTATCCGATATGACGTTTATGAGTTATCAGGTCGGAACGAAAGAGGCAATTGAAAATTGCGGACGCGTTATGAAAGAAACAGGCTGCAATGCTTTAAAACTCGAAGGCGGACATTTTATTGCGGAAACAATAAGGAGAATAGTAGAAATCGGAATTCCGATTATGGGACATTTAGGACTCACACCGCAATCAATAAACAAATTCGGAAGCTATAAAACAAGGGGCGTGGATAAGGAAGAAGCCGAACAAATTTTCAGTGACGCATTACTGCTTGAAAAATCCGGTTGCTTTGCTATAGTACTGGAAAAAATTCCTTCAAAGTTAGCCCAAAAAGTTACAAAAGCACTAAAAATCCCGACCATAGGTATAGGAGCAGGCAAACACTGCGACGGACAGGTACTTGTTACTCACGACATGCTCGGTATGATAGAAGAATTTCATCCGAGATTTGTCAGACGATATATGAATCTTGCAAAAGATATTCGAAATGCATTCAAGAGATACATAAAAGATGTCAAGAGTAACAGTTTCCCGACAGACGAGGAAAGTTATTAATCCGAAATAACTTTATATTTTATACCGCATACATCCTCATTTAAATCAATTACATTTTTTTCCCCGGCACTTCGGGAATCCTCCAATGCATAATTACCAATTCTTGTTCTTCGCAAAGACTTCAAATATGCTCCAACACCCAATAATTTTCCGAGATCTTCCGCTAAAGTTCTTACATAAGTGCCCTTACTGCAGATAACATTAAACCAAACCTCTGTATCTGATATCTTTTTTATTTCAAAATTTTTTATATATACTTTTCGGAGTTTTCTTTCAATAGTCTTTCCTTTTCTGGCAAGTTTATAAAGAGGTTTTCCTTTATGTTTAACGGCAGAAAACATAGGCGGCAATTGAAATATTTCACCCGTAAGGGTCTCAGCAGATTTTTTTATTAATTCATCCGAAATCCCGGAAGTATCCGCAAAATCCTGTTCTTCTGTTTCGGTATCAAAACTTTTTGTGCGGGCACCGATGCGAAATACTCCTGAATATTCCTTTTCCAGTTCCATTATTTTTTCTATGTACTTGGTTTTTGTATCAGTACATAAAATCAGCAAACCGGTGGCTTTAGGGTCTAAAGTACCCGCGTGACCTACTTTATCGAGTTTTAAATTTTTCCGGAAAATGTTAACTATAGATGTACTTGTTTTATCGAGGGGTTTATCTGCAAGGATAATCGCATTTCGGTATTTATCGGGGAAGATTTCCAAAGAGAGTTTGTGTGTTATTCGTTAAACTGTCCGGTTTTACTATCGTGGTCGGGATTTATCTCTTTTAGAAGTTTATTTATTTTATCCGCATATTCAAGCGTATCATCGTAATAAAAATTCAGTTCGGGGATGTATTTCAGTTTAATATTTTTTGCCAGCAAATATCTGATGTGTTTCTTACGAAAGTTTAATCTGTCAATACATTTATCCGCCGGCTCTTTGTTTCCGATTATCGTTAAATAAACTTTTGCCAGCTTCAAATCTCCTGACATAACAACCTTAGAAACTGTAACAAGTCCAAGGTTCAGTTCCGTAAGGTCTTTAGACATTGCCGTATTTATCTTATGCTTTATTTCCTCCGCAACTTTTTCGGTACGGTAAGCCATTATGTTTTCTTCCCCTGGTTAAAATTTAATTTTCTTTTTATTTCAATAGTCTTGTAAGCTTCTATTATATCACCGACTTTTATATCATTAAAATTTTCAAGCGCAATACCGCATTCATAACCTGCCTCAACTTCACGCACGTCATCTTTGTGTCTTTTTAAAGATATTATATTTCCATTGTATATTTCCAGTCCGTCGCGAAGTAATCTGACCTTGCTGTTTCTTGCAAATTTACCATCCTGCACGTAACAGCCGGCAACAACACCGACTTTAGGAACTTTAAATAACTGTCTTACTTCGATTGTTGACGTAATTTCTTCCGTAACTTCGGGTTCAAGCATTCCTTCCAGAGCATTTTTAATCTCATCGATTGCATTATAAATTATATTATAAACTCTTATATCCACATTGCTTTTTTCCGCAAGCTTGCGGGCATTTAAATTAGGTCTGACATTAAAACCTATTATTAATGCGTTTGAAGCTTCGGCAAGCAAGACATCTGACTCTACAATCTGACCAAGTGCTTTATGTATCACCCTTACTTTTGCTTCATCGGTGCTTAGTTTATGCAGAGAATCCGATAAAGCCTCGGAAGAGCCGTCCGTATCGGCTTTTATAATAATATTCAGTTCAATTTGTTTACCTTCTTTTATCTGCTTCGAAATGTCTTCGAGTGTTTTTAAGCGGTACTGATTTAATTCCTGTTCTCTTTTTAATTGTTGTCTCTTATTAGCGACAGATTTTGCCTCACTTTCATTGTCCAGTACAATAAAGGTATCTCCTGCCTGAGGCATACCGTCAAATCCCAGTACTTGAGCTGCAGATGAAGGAGAAGCTTTATCAATTTTATTGTCTCTTTCATCAAACATAGCTTTTACTTTTCCTGCATAAATTCCCGATATAAAAACATCACCGACCCGCAAAGTACCTTTTTGTACGAGTACTGTAGCAACTATACCTTTACCTTTATCGAGTTTTGATTCAAGTACAACACCACGTGTATTTCTGTCCGGGTTTGCCGTTAATTGCAGCATTTCGGCTTCGGTTAAAATTTTATTGAGAAGTTCTTCAATGTTTTTTCCGAATTTTGCGGAAATTTCGACACATTGATATTTACCTCCCCATTCTTCTACAAGAATATTCTTCTCGGCAAGCTGCTGCCTGATTCTGTCAGTATTGGCATCCGGTTTATCGATCTTATTAATAGCTACAATTATTTTTACGTTTGCTGCAAGAGCATGATTTATCGCTTCTACGGTTTGCGGCATTACACTGTCATCAGCAGCAACTACAAGTACTACTATATCTGATGCCTGTCCTCCTCTTGCTCTCATGGCTGTAAAGGCTTCATGTCCGGGAGTATCGAGAAACGAAATTGACTTCCCGTTTTCAAGTTCAACTTTATATGCCCCGATATGCTGTGTAATTCCTCCGGCTTCTCCTGCTACGACATTTGTTTTCCTTATATAATCCAGCAAAGATGTCTTTCCATGGTCTACATGTCCCATAACTGTTACTACCGGAGGCCTTGGTTTCAGCGATTTTTCGTCATCTTCAATGTCTTTTAAGACTTCCGTTTCAAACTGGTCCTTAAATTCTACTTTAAAACCGAATTCGTCAGCCAGCAATATTATTGTATCCTTGTCTAACCTCTGATTAATTGTAATCATTAGTCCAAGCCCGAAACATTTTGCAATAACTTCGTTTGTATCTACTCCCATTAAATTTGCCAGTTCATTCGCCGAAAGATATTCCGTTACTTCGATTATGTTCTTTCTTGCTTCCGCAATTTCCTGCTTTTTCTGCTCGAGCTCCATCCGCTCTTTTCTTTTTCTCTTCCTTGCAAGTGTCCTTGCCGATGCTCCCGCATCTTCTTCAATTTTCGCAAAGGTATCTCTTATGGCTTCTTCAATTTCCTGCTTCGAAGGTTCTCTGACTTTTTGTGATTTCAGCCTGTGTTTTTTCTTCCTCTCGACTTCAATTTCATTTTTTAACTTTCTTAGTTTTTCTCTTTTCTCGACATCCGATTTTAATGTTACTTTCGATGAAATTGCGGGAGTTACCGGGTCTGTAATTTTGGCTTTGTCGGTTCTTTCTTTTCTTATTCCCGGTTTCGGAAAAGATTTAGCAGATTTTTTTCTGTCTGTTCTTATATCTCTAATCGGATATCTTTCGAATCTGCTCTTAACAGTTTTAGATGCTTCCTGCTTGTACCTGGACTTGTCGGCTGCTTCACTCTTTTTCTCTTCAGACGATATTTCACTTTTCTGCTTTATACCCTGCTTCAGTCTGGATTTCTCTTCCTGTTTTATCTGCTCTGCGGATTTTATTCTTTCTTCCGTCTTAACAGCCTGTTTTTCCTTCCTCTGAGGGAAAGTCAGTTTCTGTTCTGTCTTTACCTGTTCTTCTTTTTCTTTAATCTCAATTTTTTTCGGTTTTTCAACCTTCGACGCAGTTTCCTTTTCTGCAATTTTACTCTTAACTTCCGCCTGTTCCTCGGTTTTTCCTTTTAATTTCTTTTCCTTTGCTTTCTTTGTTTCTTCCTTCTTTCTTCTCTGGTCTTCAAGCATCTTTTCCAGTAACATCTTCTCCTGCTTTTCTTTTTGCTTCTTGGCTTCTTCCTTTTTCTCCTTTTCTATTATTGCCTGAAGTTCCTGTTTCTTTCGTTCTGCTTCTTTTCTTTTTATTTCCTCTTCCAGATTCTTTCTGATTCTCTCCTGCTCTTCCCTTATCTTTTTTTCTTCTTCTTCCTGCTTTTTCTTTTTCTCAACTTCACTGAAATCAACTCCGACTTTATCGGAAAATTCCTTTACTCTTTTAAGGTGCTTGTCCTTTTCCTCGATGTTTCTTTTAAAATACAGATATACTTTCTCAACTACGTTTGGTTCAAGCGTTGTATTAATAGTAATTTTATCAATACCAATCGAATTCAGATACTTGATAATATCCTCTTTAGGAATGTTTATTTCCCTGACAAGTACTCCTAATTTTTGTTTCTTTATTTTAGATTCGTTTACCATTAATATTCTTCTTGTTGCCTTTGTGTGTTATTTATTCCTCTTCTTCCGTACTGTTTTCATTGACTTCTTCAATCTCATTAATGATTTCATCGGTGCTTTCTTCAGATTCTTCTTCTTTCCCGGTATCTTCTCTAATCACGTCAATTTGAAATCCTGTTAATTTTGTCGCAAGCTTTATATTCTGACCGTTTTTTCCTATAATCAAACTAAGCTGGTCTTCATCGGCGTGAATCTGGGCAATTTTGTTTTCCACGTCTATATAAATATCCTGTATTTTTGCGGGAGCCAACGCTCTTGCTATATACAGCGGCATATCATCAGTAAAATTTATTACGTCTATATTTTCGTTGCTTAACTCTCTTACTATACTGTGTATCCTTATGCCTTTCATACCTACACAGGCTCCGACCGCATCTATTCTGTCATCATTCGAATAAACGGCTACCTTGGCTCTTTCTCCCGGTTCTCTGGCAATTGCCTTAATTTCTATTATTCCGTCATAGATTTCCGGAATTTCATTCTCGAAAAGTTTCATCAAAAAATTATCATCTGCCCTTGAAACGATTATGACGGGAGGTCCGGAAGTTTTTTTATCGACAGATTTTACCAGTGCATGTACGGTATCGCCTTTTTTAAACTTTTCCTTCGGAATCTGTTCCGATTTCGGAAACAGGATTTCATTACCGTTATGAATCAACAGCATTGCGTTCTGTTTAATCTGATATACCTCGCTTACAATTATTGTATTTACAAGTTCGGAATAATTTTTATATTTAACTTCCTTCTCGATTTCTCTGAGTTTTTGATTCAGATTCTGTTTGAGGTTTAATACGAGTCGCCTGCCGAAATCTTCGACCGGAATTTCTTCGATATAATCATCTCCGGGCTCAAGTTCTTCACCTGATTTTTCCCTTGCCGTTTCCACATCTATTTCGGTAGAACTATCGGTCACTTCAGCAACAACCTTTTTATATAAATAAATCTCAATGCTTCCCTTATCCATATTAACAAGTACATCAAACGAAGCTTCGGGACCGTATCTCTTCTCCATTAACTTGGAAAAAGAATCTTTAATGACGCTTTCAAGTACATCCCTGTCCATATTTTTAACTTTGACCATCTGGGAGAAAGCATCAATAATGTCAGACTTCATATTACGTAAAATTTATTTATTAAATGATATTTTTACTTTTATCTCTTTAATGTTTTCGTATTTAATAACTCTCTCTCTGCATTCCTTTTCAATATAATTCTCAATTAAAATTTCATTATTTGACTCATTGATTTTCAGTAATTTACCCGTAATCAGTTCTCCCGAAAACATTTTTATTTCCACTACCCTGCCTGTATGTTTCGGTATTTGCCAGAGGTATTTAAACGGTTTATCGGCACCGGGAGAAGAGACATTAAATTTAATAATACCGGATGAAAGTTCATTTTGCTGAAGCTCCTTCCATATTTTCTTATTAATCAAAGAAAGTTCATCAATTAAAACAGGATTTCGGCTATCAACAAAAATTTCGAGCACTTTTGAATTTCTTTCGCCTCTTAATATAAAATCAATCAGAGAGTAATCAGTATTTTTTAAAAAATTTTCTATAATATTTAAAATTTCTTCATTCATCTCAGTCCATATTTGCAAAAAAAAAGTGGGCAAGAAACCCACTCATATTATAAGACATCGAACTTAGCTATACAAAAATAAACTATTTATTTTTCTATATCAAGATACTTTTAACGTTATAAATATAAAGAAACAAATTACGAAAAAACAGTTTTTTAAAAAATAACGGCAAAATTATTTACTATTATGATAAATGTCGTTATTTGAGTAATATCATTTTTGTAACCGCAGAGAAATCACCCGATTCAAATTTGCAGAAATAAACTCCGCTCGGCAATCCGCTGCCGTCAAAACTTACCTGATATGTCCCCGGCTGAAATCTTTCATTAACAAGCGTAGTAACCTCTTTTCCTAAAACATCATATATTTTTAAAGATACATTACCTGCATTTGACATTTGGAATTTAACATTTGTCATTGAATTGAACGGATTTGGATAGTTTTGGTATAATTTATAACTTCCCGGAACCTCCGTGTTAATCGGTTTTATCCATGTAGAACCTCCGTTAGTTGTTTTAAGAATCAATCCGTTTAAACCACAAGCCCATCCTGTATTTATATTTATGAATTCAATATCAAAAAAATAATCGGAAACACCTGTGGTTTGCTGAACCCAATTTATACCACCGTTTGTTGTTCTAAACATATTACCTGCTGTTCCTGCTATATATCCCGTATTTTCGTTAAGAAAATATATTGCTATTAATTGTGTAATTGTTCCGGTCGGTAAATAAGACCAGTTAATTCCTCCATTAGTGGTTTTTATAAAAATGCCATTGTTCCCACCGATAAAACCGGTCGATGAATTAATATATTGAATATCATAAAGACTACTATCCCCAAACTGCACTGGTAGCATCATATATCGTTGTGTCCAATTTATTCCACCATTTGTCGTTGTTATTATAAAACCATTCAAACCGACAAGTGTACCGGTTAATGAATCGGTAAAAAATAATTTTCTGCCAACTAATTGGCTAAAGTTGGTTAATAAAATCCAATTTAATCCTCCATTTGTAGAACGAATTACACCTGATGTTCCGCAAGCATATACCCAATTTGAATTTACAAATTGAACATCTATTAGTCCCGATAACTGGTGAAAAATAATAGCCCAGCTATTACCTCCGTCAGTTGTTCTTATTAGTATACCTCCAGGACCTACAAATACTCCAGTATTAATATTGATAAATGAACAATCTCCGTAATCATCACCTGTTGTAGGTGGTGGAATATTAAACCAATTTGTACCACCGTTCGTAGTTTTTACATTTGTACCTAATTCAGCGGCACAATATACTACATTAGGATCAACTACATCCATTCCATAAAGATGCCTTGATGTACCGGAAGTCTGTGTAAACCATTGGCTATTAGCACAAATCGGGCTTAATACAAAAAATAATATAATATTCCGTAATGTCATTATATTTTAAAATAATATTATAGTATATACATCAGTAAATACCATAATATCATTAATATATTAGTGTTTTTAAAGAGCAAATGTCGTTAACGTATCAAAACCATTTTCTTCACTGCTGTGAATTCCCCCGCAGTAAGTCTGTAAAAATATACTCCGCTCGGTAATCCGCTGCCGTCAAAGCTTACCTGATATGTCCCCGGCTGAAATCTTTCATTAACAAGCGTAGTAACCTCTTTTCCTAAAACATCATATATTTTTAAAGATACATTACCTGCATTTGACATTTGGAATTTAACATTT
>VGWA01000009.1 GCA_016873795.1 Ignavibacteria bacterium | reverse complement strand
GTGAAAATGCAAACAGGCAGTGTGATTGAATGGATATTTGAATACAAAAATACAGGTCCCGTTTATAGAAAAGATTAATCGGGAGAAGTTTTTGATATAAAATCAAGATAAATATCAAGATATCTTTCTCCCCTGTCGGGCAAAACAGTTACTACTCTTTTGTATTTTTTGTTCACTTCTTTTGCTGCAAGTACATTTGCTCCGGATGTAATTCCAACCAGAAAACCGTGCTCTTGTATTATTTCTACTGCCATCTTAATAGCATCTTCACTTTTTATAAGAATAATTTCATCTATCAAATGTCTGTTTTCTTTTATAATATCAGGTATAAAACTCTCACCGATTCCTTCTATTCGATGAGGAATAAATTTGCCTCCGGACAGGACAGGTGATTCTTCCGGCTCCACTGCAATTATTTTGACATCGGGATTAATTTCTTTAAGTGCTTTTGCAATACCGATTAATGTTCCGCCGGTCCCGACCCCTGCAACAAAAGCATCAATCTGCCCGTTCATTTGCCGGATAATTTCCTGTCCGATTTTTGTTCGATGCTCTTCAGGACCGTTTGTGTTTTCAAACTGATTTGGAAACCAGGCTTCAGATTTTTCTTTAAGCAGTTCGTTGTATTTTTTCAGAGCTCCTTGAAAATCTTCTTCTTCCGGAGTAAGAATTAGATTTGCACCAAAAATTTTCATAATTTTTTGCTTTTCGATACCCCTATGTTCCGGCATAACTGCTGTGAATTTATATCCTTTTATTGCGCAAATCATTGAAAAAGCTACACCCGTATTTCCGCTTGTGAATTCAATAATTTCCTGCCCTGGCTTTAGCTCTCCTCGTTCTTCAGCTTTCTGAATTAAATATGCTGCCAGACGGTCTTTTATACTTCCACCCGGATTCACTGTTTCCAGCTTAGCGTAAATACCGTCAATTTCAACTAAAGGCGTATTACCGATTATCCCGAAAATATCGGACGTCTCCGGCTGAGTTCGGACGTAATATGTATATGTTGTTTTTGAAATTATAAGGCTATCCGGATTATACACCACAACTTGTTTAATGTTGTTACTTTCGTCGTAATTGTATTTTTGCGTGAGTTCAATTTTATTATCAGGAAGTATTTTCTTTATTGTTTCTATGTTACCTGATTCAGCATACTTATATTCGAATTTATGCATCAGAAAATTATCGTTACCGAAAATAACTTTTTCCTTTACTCTGCCTGAATGTTCACCGGGTTGAAAAGGATAATAATTGTACTCGACTCTCATTAAGGTATCTTTACCGGGAATATACTTGATTACTTCTATTAAAATACTATTTTCATCCTGTCCGTAATATAAATAATCGATTTTATATTCGAGAACATTCTCAATATTATATTTAAATAAATCAACCGAGTTTTTTTGAAGATTGCGAACGTATACGAATCTGGAATCTGTTTTATCTTCCTTCATATTTACTGCACCGGTAACAAGTCCGTTTTCATCATAACTATAAATAATTTTTTCTTTCAGCACTCCTTTCGAATCATAATCGGCATCGATAATCATATTATTATTTTCGTCATATTCGTAAATCACTTTCGTATTTACAGTGCCTGTGGAATCATAAGAAACAACAGACTTAATATAACCCGCATCGTTATATTCAGACTCGGAATATTTAAAGCTCTTTTCCGAAATAATATTATTTTTTAAAAAATGCTTAAAAACCACTGAGGATTTTATTTGAGACGATAATATTCTGCGGCTCTCTTTTTCCTTTTCTTTCTTTTCCTTTAATGTTTTTGCAGGTTCCTCATGAGAGAAGGTTTGACTTGTAATTAGAAAAAGAAAGATAAATAAAAATATTATTTTTAAGAATTTCATAATTTTAAAAATTTAAAAATTTTATAAAGACCTGTTTGATGCAGTGGACTCAGGAGAATCATATTTAAAGTTAAATTATGACAGATTAAACATAGAATATATTCTATATCCATTTATTTTTCCGGGCAGGAATAATAAATATATAAATAACTGTTTAGATAAAAAAATATTTATTCTTCCAGTTTAAGGTCAACAAGTTTAGATGAAACACCCGGAATTACGGATATTTTTCTTGCTACTTCTTCTTTTTGTTCTCTGGTTCCGTACAGTTCAAGAATTACAAGACCCTGGTCGGAGCAATTTTCGAGTATTCCGTCATGTATCCCGAGTCTCGTTTTTATAAGGCAGCCCCATGCTGTTAACACTTGCTGAACTTTTACGGCAGAATCTTTTCTGTTACCGATGAGAATAAGTAAAATAGTCTTTTCCATTGCGTTAAATTATTTTTGTTAAGAAATTATTGTTAGTAGATTAAGTTAACAAAAGAATGTAAAAAATAGAATTCAAAAAAATGTAAAAAGTATTTGTTAATTAACAATTACATTTTTATTAATCAGCAAAAATATCTATCTTATTACTTAATGTCAGTTTCGTCCGGATACATTAATTTATCAACCGGTTCCCAATCTGCATAATGTGTTATATTGAGATTTGTTTTTGGCTCTGCTGTATAGTTTATGTTACTGTTATATGTCCATTCCATCGTTGAAGAACCGCCTCCGGACTGAGTAGTGATTAATGCGGAGTTGCTGACATAACCAATCGGAAACGCCTGGTCTCGGGGGGATTCCCTGTCACCGTGTGTAGGGTCTGTTGGAATCCAGCCGTAATTAGGCAGATACACTTCAACCCATCTATGATAAACATCATCCATACTCGCCTTATCTTTTCTAATCCAGGTTGACCCCACGTACCTTGTAGGAAGCCCTGACGCTTTACAAAGTGCAATAAATGCAAAAGAATATTCCGAACAGGAGCCGTGCATGTTTTTCAGCACCGTTGGTGCAGTATCCCACGCTCCGTCCATAAGATAATGCAAATGACCAATAAGATACTGGTGGATCTTGCGCATAATCCAGTACGGATTTTTTTCATCACCTACAACTTCCTCAACTGTTTTTCGGATTAAATCACTATCTATTTGATATTTCTCGTCATCTTCAAGATATTTTTCTCTGATATCATAGGGAATATCCTCAAGAGAGCCTACGTCTTCAGGGTAAATAAAATATCTCAGGTTATAGGTTTTAAAAACCGTTGTTACCCTGATGTCTTTACTTTCTCCCGGTTTGATGTCTTTAAAACTGAAAAAAGCTGTCTTTTGTCCCCATTTATCCGTTAAAATATCCGCAGGCTTAATGTTGTACTTAATTTCCTCAAGCAGCATCTGATTATCCCTGTTTTCTGCAAGAGCAATATTTACATCAAGTGTTTTAATCTTGCCCGGTCCGAAACACTTAACGCTATGTCGAAAAACTACTTTGTGTAATTGCGCGTCTTTTCTAAAAAACTTCTCTCCGTCTTTTATCTTCAATTCATATATTTTATCATCCTCATAATCAACTGCCCATAATCTGGTTCCATCAGAAGCCAGTCCGTGTACATAATTGCCCGGAGCGTTTGTAATAATTATAACAATGCCGGTTTGGGGGTCAACCATATATATTTCATCCGTAATTCTGTCGGATATCCAAAGATATTTCCCGTCAAAGCATATACCTGTAGGGTCAGAAGCCGGAGATTTGAAAGACTTTATTGTAGTACCGTCAACCGGACTGAATTGAATTACTTTATCAGCTTTATCGTCAACACACCAGAAATATTTCCCATCCCATGTTAATCCTACAGGGCTTTTCGACGGAGCATTAAGAGTCTTTAGAATTGTACCGTCACGGATATCAATTTTAAAAATCATACCGTCTAAATCTTCCGATTTATCCGTTATCCCCCTTAAATCGGCATTCCATAAATATTCGCCGTCCCAAGCTAATCCCATCGGCCAGTAAGCCGGAGATTCTAATTCTCTTATTATATTTCCGTTTTCAGTGTCGACACAATAAATTTTATCCGTTTCCCTATCCGCTACCCAGAGATGTTTACCGTCAAAACAAAGACCTGTCGGAAATTTCCCCGGTGTATCAAATGATTTCACAACCTCTCCAGTATAGGAAAAAGATTTGATTGCAAATATTGCTATTAATAAAAGAGCTTTAAATATATTTTTCATAGTACCGTAAATTTATAATTTTATTTATTATAGTAAATTTAAATATTTAAACCAATGAAATAAAAATTATATACTATCAGGACTTTTTTACATTTTTACACATTTTTAAACAAAATTTCCGGTGAATTTCTTCTGGAAAAACAGGTTTTGGAATGTATTTTTATATAGTAAATTATAATGACTTTTTATATGTTTAATATTTATATTTAATAACTCGGAGGAATAATAAATGGCATTAATCGTTGTAATAGATGACGATCCGGATATAAGAGAGGCAAGTAGTTTAATACTAAATTCAAAAGGTTATGAAGTGATTACGGCGTCTAATCCTAAAGAGGGATATGATTTAGTAATTTCAAAGAAACCGGATTTAATTATACTGGACGTAATGATGGATGAACCGGATGACGGATTTTTCCTTGCACAAAAATTCAGGAGAGAAAACATCCTGACCCCGATTATAATGTATACTTCAATATCAAAAACTGTAGGTATGGATTTCGGTGCAAGTACGATAGTTCCGGTGAATGATTTTATCGAGAAGCCTATTTCTCCGGACGAATTAATACAAAAAGTTGAAAAACAGTTAAAAAAGGTGAATGGTGAATAGTAACCAATAATCCGGATTATATCTGTAGAAAAAAGTGGAAATAAAAAAGTAATATGGAGCCAACAGAAAAAATTATCCGCCAAGCTGAACAACTTCACGATGGCGAATTAGCAAAAGAAATTGAAAGTTTAGTAAAAGTTTACGGAAGTGACCGTTCCGCATTAATTCCTGTTTTACAGCAAATACAGAAAAAATACAAATTTATTTCGAGTTTCGCACAGCAAGAAGTAGCAAAGCTACTTGATATTCATCCTGTTGAAGTTTACGGAGTAATAACATTTTATTCTTTCCTGAGCAGCGAACCAAAAGGAAAATATATTATAAGGCTATGCCGAACCATTATTTGCGATCTGGCAGGAAAAGAAGAAGTAGAAAAAGCTATTACTAAAGAAATAAAGATTAAAGTCGGGGAAACGACAAAAGACAATAAATTCACTCTTGAATACACAAATTGTCTGGGAATGTGCGACCTTGGACCCGCAATGATGATAAATAACAAAATATATACAAAATTAACTCCGGAAAAAGCAGTAAGTATAATAAGGGATTTAGATAAATCTGATTAACCAGACAATATTACATAAAAATAAATTAAAAAAATAAAAAAATGAAAAAAATCAGTTTTACTTTGATAATTTCAATGATGGTTTTTCTATCGGTAAATCTTTTTCCAAACCTAATGTCAGGTCTGATAGCAGGTGATTTACCTAATGGAATATCATATCAGCGAGAAGGAACCGGGTATGTGATAAATTTCACAAATCCCGGCTACAAAATGACGGATGTTTCTGTTAAAATAACAGATAAACAAAACATAGAGGAAACTTTTACAAAACTGGAGTCGGTAGATTACGGAATAACGCTGGGTGACGGAAGACCGCAGCTTCCTCAGGTTTCATTTTTTGTTTTAATCGGAAAAAATGAACAAATACCAACATATCGAGTTTTATCACAAAATAAAGAAACAATCGGTCTTCAACATAAAATATATCCAAGACAGGCACCTTGGGAAAAAGTATATTCGCTTAACGACAGACCTTTTACAATTGACTGGGAATATTATAATACAAGAGGAAATATTGATGAGCCGATTATTACTATTTCAGAACCTTTTATTCTTGCAGGTGCGAAAGGAGTAATGGTAACTGTTTATCCTTATGGCTATAATCCTTCCTCAAATGAGCTCAACATTTTAAGAACTGCAAGCATTAAAATAGAATTAACTACAGAACCCGTACTGGATTTTGTGCCGTCAGAATCATATAATAGTTTTTATCAAAGCCTGTTTATAAATTATCAATCAGCAAAAAGCACTGGTACTAACAGATATCTCATTATCACCGCTCCTAATCTTGATGGTCATCTTGCGCCACTGGTAACACATAAGACAAACCTTGGCTATATTGTAACAGTTGTCAACACAACCGTAACCGGTACTACGAATACGTCAATCAAGACTTACATTCAAAATCTTTATAATAACATTAGCACAAGACCGGAATTTGTATTGCTTGTAGGAGATGTAGAGCAAATTCCCTGCTGGACAGGCGGCGGAACAGGAACCCCAAGTACTGATTTAAATTATTCTTTATTAGAAGGCAGTGATTTATTTGCAGATGTGTTTCTCGGAAGATTCCCGCTCTCGGACACAACATCTTTAATAAATATTATTAACAAGACAGTTTATATGGAAAACGCCATTAATGCACTGTGGAAAAAGAATGTATTTATGGCGTCGACTGATAATCATACCGTATCAGAGGGAACTCATAATTTTGTAATTGATACTTTTTTCATACCTAACGGATTTACGGTTAACACCAAACTGTATTCATATTATGGAGCTACAACAGCCCAGGTAACACAATCAATAGATTCAGGAAAGATATTTGCAATTTTCTCAGGGCATGGTTCAACGACTTCCTGGGCAGACGGTCCTCCATTTAGTCAGGCAAATGTCAGTGCTTTAAATAACACTATATTTCCTTATGTTTATTCTTACGCTTGTATAACAGGTTCATATCATATGTCCGGCGAATGTTTTGCAGAGACATGGATTAGAAAGCCGAAAGCGGGTGTAGTATTCTGGGGATCATCCGTAAATTCATACTGGGATGAAGACGATATTCTCGAGAAAAGAGTCGTGAAATCATTATTTGTTGACAACCTGAAGAAAAATGCGGAAAACTATGTTAGAGGAAAATACTATTACTACCAGCATTGGGGAATGAGCGGAATGACACAGCGTTATTTAGAAATGTATAATTGTATGGGAGACCCGTCAATTTATCAACTATCTTACGGTCCGGCGATTTCACATACACCGCTTCCTAACACTGAAAATATGACGGGTCCTTACACAGTAAATTGCGTTATTACTCCTGCGGGAAATCCAATTTCATCGACAAAGCTGTTCTGGACAAGAACAACTGTGTTTGACAGTCTTTCGATGACAAACTCATCCGGAAACAATTGGACAGGAAATATTCCCGGAAACGGTAGTCCGGCTATATATAAATACTATATAAGAACTACTGACAATGCGGGTTTAACAACTTTTCTTCCGGGCGGAGCTCCAACGAGTTACTTCTCTTTCATGGCTTCGACTGATACAACATGTCCTGTAATAACCCACACACCTCTTCAGAATACACCAAAACTTCTCTGGCCTGCAACCGTAACAGCTTCGGCAACGGATAACATTGGAATTGACAGCGTGTGGGTAAGGTGGTATAAAAACTCATCTGCTACAGGAATAAAACATTTTAAATTGAATAACTTGTCGGGTAACAATTATTCAGGTGTGTTTAACTCATTACAATCGGAAGTTGAATATAACGATTCTATTTTTTATAGAGTCTTCGCACAGGATGCCGGTTCATTACACAGGAAAGATTCAACAGCATTATACAGTTTCAAAATTGTCGCACAAACAACAGCTACAATAGGAACCGGTACAACTTCATCAAATTATCCGTTCACTACATACTGGATGGACGGCAGAACAGACATGCTGTTTACTGCAAGCGAAATTATCGCTGGAATGGGTGCTGCGGGAAATATAATAAAAGTCGGCTTTAATGTAATATCAGCTGACCTGTCGCCGATGAATGGATTCAAAGTAAAAATGCAAAATACAAACGTAACCTCTATTTCGAACTTTGTAACAACCGGTTGGACAACCTGCTATGACGGAGTTTATTCGTTAACAGGTACAGGATGGCAGTTTGTTGAATTAACTTCTCCGTTCTACTGGGATGGAACAAGCAATTTACTTGTAGAGGTTTGTTATAATAATTCTTCATATACACAATATTCTCCGGTCAACGCAACAACAATGTCAGGCATGGCATACGGAAGATATAACGATCTGTCATCAGGAGACGGTTGTACTGCTAATCTTACGAGCGGTACGGGAGCACTATCATACAGGCCTAACATTTCACTTGTAATTAATCTTGTAACCGGAATAAATCAGCTGACAACAGAAATACCTGAATCATATTCACTCTCGCAGAATTATCCGAATCCGTTTAATCCTGTAACAAAAATAAATTTTGCACTCCCGAAGCAATCGTTTGTTACAATGAAAATATACGATATACTCGGAAGAGAAATTAAAACATTAGTAAACGAAGTGAAATCAGCAGGAAATTACATAATAGATTTTAATGCATCAGAGCTTGCAAGCGGCGTTTATTATTACAGAATAGAAGCCGGCGATTTCAAAGATGTGAAAAAAATGATACTTATTAAATAGTATATAATAAACAGTATAAATTAATAATAAAAAAATGAGAACAAGAATAGTCCTTTCATTTTTAATCCTGTTGTTTGTTTCTGCAGGATTAGTATCCGCACAACAGAGCGGAATTAAGGTAAAAGTTCTTTCTTCGGAAGGAAACAGCACCAAAATAGAATACCAGTTTTTAGGTTACGAACAAAGCGAAGTAAAAATCAACGGAGCAACCTATTTAAATCTTTCGGCTCCGGACATGATAGTCCTTATGGAAAAAGGCTATCCTCAATTACCTACTTACAGAGGCAGTATAATAATTCCTGATTTAGCAGGGATGAACTATCGCGTCCTCTCATCTGAATATTACGAGGTGCAGAGCGGACCGATAATGCCGTCAAAAGGTCATTTTACAAGAGATATTGACCCTGAGACAGTTCCTTATACATTTAGTAATTTTTATAATACAGATACATATTATCCTGCCCAGAATATATTGCTCGACGAGCCCTATATAGTTCGTGATTTAAGAGGAATGACAGTACAGTTTAACCCGATGCAATATAACCATATTAAGAACACTCTTAAAATTTGCAAAAAAATGGTTATTGAGGTCTATTCTGATCCGGGTACCGGCGTAATAAATCCTTTTAAAAGAACAAGAGGTCTTACTGCAGTAGATTATGAATTTGCAAGTATATACAGGTCATTATTTTTAAATTACGGAGTCGGTTCAACAAGATTTGATTCTATTCCTGAACCGGGCAGAATGCTTATAATCTACGCTTCACAATATGCAACAACAATCGTTCCCTTGGTACAGTGGAAGCAATCCAGAGGTTTGACCGTTTTAACAGCAGAATACCCGACACAAACGGGAACGGGTAACACGGCTATTAAAACATATATACAGAATTTATATAATCAGCCGGAAAAAATTACATACATAATTTTAGTCGGCGAATCAGACCAGATTCCGACACTCAATGGTGTTTATGAATCAGCACCGTCTGACCCTTGCTATGTTAAGTTGGCAGGTACTGATGCATATCCTGATGCCTTTATATCGAGAATATCCTGCCCAAACCCGACAAATGCTGCTTATGTGATAGAAAAGTTGATAAGAATGGAAAGAGACGTAACTCCAGGTGCTCCTTGGTACAATAAAGCTACAGGAGTTGCCGGACCAGATAATGGCGGAACGCCTTCGTATACGGATTCAATCAGAATGAATTGGGTAAGAGATACATTATTATTGGGCGGATTCACACATGTCGATAAGGTAAACGGTCCAATTGCTACCGCTCAGACATTAATAAATGTTCTAAATGATGGAAGATTTGTTTTGAATTATATTGGACACGGCTCGGGGACTTCTTGGAGCAATACCGGTTTTAATGTTTCCAATGCCTATCAGTTAGCTAACGGCTGGATGAATCCGTTTTTAGTTGACGTTGCCTGCTTAAATGGAAAATTTACACTTACAGAATGTCTTGCAGAAGCTCTCTTAAGAGCAGGAGATACAGCCAACCCAAAAGGATGCTCTTCAATATATGCATCTTCAACTAATGCGAGTTGGGTACCTCCCTGCGATATGCAAATGTACGCAATGAGATTAATGGCTCATCAATGGAGAAAAACTGCGGGAGCAATGTCGTTCTTCGGCGTTATGAAAGCAATGGATATGTGGGGCGGTAGTTCGGGCGAAGGTTTGAAACTTATGGAACAATACAATATCTTCGGAGATTGCTCACTTCTGTTAACCAGAGGAGTACCTCTCGGACCCGCAATTTCACACGCAAAGTTACCTAATACAGAAAATCTTAACGGTCCTTATGTAGTAAACTGCGTTATTACCCCTGCAACAGCACCATTAGTTCTTGGTGAAACAAAATTATTGTGGTCAAGAAATAATACCGTTATTACTGACAGTATTGTAATGACTAATTCTTCCGGTAACAACTGGACAGCAAACATTCCGGGAAACGGAACAGCGGCAATATACAGATATTATATTAAAACACTTGATACGGCAGGTAGAATCGGAAAACTTCCGGGTACTGCTCCCACAGAATTATTCTCATTCTATGCTGCTACTGATACAACATCACCTGTTCTTACACATACACCTTTACAAAATACGCCAAAGACCCTCTGGCCTGCAACGGTAACGGCATCTGCAACTGATAATATAGGAATTGACAGTGTGTGGGTAAACTGGTATATAAACAATACAAGTACTGGAATAAGAACATTCAGACTAAATAACACAACCGGAAATAACTATTCGGCATTGTTCAATTCCGTACCACCGGACGTTAACTTTAATGACTCCATATTCTATAGAATCGTTGCACAGGATGCCGGTTCTTTACACAAAAGAGATTCAACACAACTATATAGTTTCAAAATCATAAATCAGGTTACGGTAAACATCGGAAACGGAACAACTGCAGTGGGCTGGCCATTCTATACATACTATATGGATTCCAGAACACAGATGCTATACCTCGCTTCAGAAATAACCGCACAGGGCGGAGCAGCAGGATTTATACCAAGAATTGGTTTTAATGTGGCTACAGTAGCTTCCCAAACTATGAACGGATTCTACATAAAAATGCAGAACACAACATCCTCAACAGTAAGTACATGGATAAACACAGGCTGGACAGTCTGTTACAACGGAGCCTACACAGTTCCGGGTACTGGTTGGCAATACGTTGACCTTAATCTGCCGTTCTATTGGGATGGAACAAGTAATTTGTTAATCGAAATTTGTTTCAATAACAGTAGTTATACATCAAACACAACTGTATATGCAACTGCTTCGTCGGGACGGAATATTCATTACCATTCTGATTTATCTACGGGCGATGGATGTGCAATAGCAACTACTCCGGGTTCAACATATACTGCATTACCAAATATTTCAATCGTAATGAATCCAGGTCCCAATAATATTACAGGTGACCCGAGAGAATTACCGACAACCTATTCGCTGTCACAAAATTATCCAAATCCGTTTAATCCAGTAACAAAAATAAACTTCGCTATTCCTAAGCAGTCCTTTGTTACAATCAAAGTCTTTGATATACTCGGAAGAGAAGTAAAGACTCTAATTAATGAAAATAAGTCTGCAGGTAATTACATAGTCGAATTTAATGCCTCTACACTTGCAAGCGGCGTCTATTACTACAGAATTGAAGCCGGTGATTTTAGAGATGTTAAGAAAATGATACTTATCAAATAGTAAATAATAAATTAGTAAATATCAGACTTTAAAAGACCGCCATTTCATAAATACAGGAATGGCGTCTTTTTTAATCTCTTGTAATCTTAACTTTTTTGAGAAAACGTCATTAAAATTAAATTTCTCTCGTGACTTTAGTTCTGATCACTGACCTGACTTTCAGTTAACTGACTGTCGACCTGACTTTCAATTGACTTTTTAAAAATTCAGCCCACGGTTTTAACCTTGACTTTCAGTCGTGGGTATAGGTTAATTAAAAGATCTGATAACCGTTTTAACGGTTTTTAAGCTTTAAGCCTCCCTGACTTTAGTTTTGGAAACGAAAGGTTTTGTCGTCTTGAAATTAACTAACTTAAATTCAGTGATAATCAGCGTTCAAAAAAGTAACTTGTAACTTATAACATATTTTGAGCAAAATTTTAAAAAATATAATCGGCATAATAATTTTTCTGATTATTGTTTTTATAACTTTATTTATTCTTTTTAAACACCTCACAACAAAATCGTTTTATGAGGAAACCGGCAGAACGGAAGTAGAAGGACTGCGTGAAAAAACGGAAATATTTAAAGATAACTTTGGAGTTCCGCACATTGTAGCAGGTAATGAAAATGATATTTATTTTGCTCTTGGATACATACACGCACAGGACAGAATGTGGCAAATGGATATTTCCAGAAGAGTAGCAGAGGGAAAACTCTCTGAGATTTTCGGGTATGAAGTTGTTGAATACGATAAACTTTTCAGAACCATCGGAATAAATAAAATATCTGAAAAATTATACACTGAATTATCTCCGAAAAGCAAAGAAATACTTGAGCAATACACAAACGGTATAAATGCATTTTTAAATAAAAGAATAAAACAACTCCCTCTGGAATTCGATGTTCTTGATTACAAACCGGAAAAATGGAAACCCGAACACAGCATAATGGTGATGAGGTTAGTAGGCTGGGAATTAACAATCTCATGGTATACTGATTTTGTTTTCGGAAAAATTGCAGAGAGGTTCGGTCCGGAAATGGCTGTGGATTTTTTCCCTTCATATCCTGCAAACGGACCCTTCATTGTAAAACCAAAAAAAACAACATCAAAGATAAGCTTCGATACTAATTCGACAATAAACCAACCGGCTCATCAACTGTTAAAAGAATATAGTAATCATATTTATAATGAATCTTTTCCGATTCAAAAGAAACATACAACTTTATATGATCACATTAATTCTTATGCAACTCCATATAATAACTTAACATCTTTATTAGAAAGTTTTGTAGATAAATGTTTAAGCTACAACAGATTCATTGGTAAAGATTGCTTATCGTACTCATCCGGCAGTAATTCATGGGTAATAAGCGGAAAGAAGAGCGAAACTGAAAAACCAATTCTTGCAAATGACCCGCACCTGTTACTTAGTATACCATCCCGCTGGTATGAAGTTCATTTAAACAGAAAAGATATTCACAAAAACATTTCGGGATTCACAATACCCGGTACGCCGGGAATTGCGGTCGGGTGTAACGATAATATATCATGGGGAATTACAAATCTTATGAATGACGACCTTGATTTTTATCTGCTCGAAAGAGATACAATTGTAAAGACAAATTATATTTATCAAAATAAAATCCAGCGCCCGGACAGCACTCCCGAATTAATCAAAGTTAAAGACATAAAAGAAGAAGTTGAATTTACGGTGTGGAACACAGAACTTGGACCTATAGTATCAGAACTTGAGAAAACCGGTTTTTCAAATGAAAGCAGATTAGATCCGGGAGAAAAATATTATCTGGCTTTAAAGTGGACAGGGGAAGAATTCAGCGATGAAATACTGGCTTTCTACGAGATAAATAATGCAAAAAACTGGAATGAATTCAGAAGCGGATTAAAACATCTTGGACTTCCGGCATTAAATTTTATTTATGCAGACAATCAGGGTAACATAGGATACCAATGCGCCGGAAAGATACCTGTCAGAAAATCAAATTTCGCATATATCCCGCAAACCACAGAAAACGAATGGGTCTCATATATGAAATTTGAAGAGCTGCCTGCATCTTTCAATCCTGAGGAAAATTACATAATAACTGCAAATAATCCTCCGACTAAAGAGTTTTCCGATAACCGAACCGGCTCTAAAAATTATATCTCCATTTTATTTGAACCGCCGTACCGTGCCGAGAGAATAGATTCACTTTTAAGTACGAGAAATTTTATTTCGGTTAATGATTTTAAACTTATTCAGACAGACATTGTCAGTCTTCAGGCAAAAGAATTTTGCAGCTATCTTTTTGAAGCATTTTCAGACTCTAATTATAAATCAGAGGATACACGATATGTAAATATACTGAAAAGATGGGATTATAAATTCAACACTTCCTCACCTGCTCCGCTCTTATTTGCTCAATTTGAAATAGAACTATACAAAACACTCTTTGAAGAAAAATTAGGCACAGAGCTTTTCAAAAATTATATAATGATAAAAAATGTGCCTGTACGAACCGCATCCAGAATATTATCGGAAAACACATCATGGTTGCTCGATATAGACACAAATAAAAGTAAAATTGAAAACAGAAATCAAATACTCGTAAAAAGTTTTAAAAATGCAGTAACTAAAATAAAAGAAACATTAAAAACAGAAGATTACAATAAGTGGACTTGGGGAGAGCTGCACAAAATAACTATGAACCATCCTCTCGGAGTCGTA
Source organism: Ignavibacteria bacterium (assembly GCA_016873795.1). Taxonomy (GTDB): domain Bacteria; phylum Bacteroidota; class Ignavibacteria; order Tepidaquicellales; family Tepidaquicellaceae; genus VGWA01. The sequence goes on along the minus strand of VGWA01000009.1, from coordinate 26,078 downwards.
ACCGCTCTTGCTCCTATACTAAACATAGGACCTTATGAAATAAGCGGTTCGGGCACAACTGTTTCCAATGCAGAATACAGTTTACAGAGAGCTTTCGAAAATCAAAATTACAGTGTGTTTGTCGGAACTTCCATGCGAATGATTGCAGATATGTCAAATACAGGCAACACAATTACAATATTACCGCCGGGACAGTCAGGACAGCCAGAACACCCGAATTACAGCGATCAGATGAGGTTATGGTTGAACGGAGAATATAAAATAACATATACGGGAAATGATTTCTTAAAGTATGCGACATATAAGCATTTAATTCTTGATCCTAAAACAGGTTACAGAAACGAGTAAACGTAGCTGAAATAATGAAGTAATCAAGATAATAATGAAATTTTAAAATAATATAGTTTTTGGAGAAAAAGGATAAATATGAAAAATACAGACCCAAAAAATTCCTCGGGCAAAATTTCCTCTGCGATGACAATATTGCAAAAAAAATCATAAAATATCTTGACGTAAAAAAGGAAGATGTTATAATAGAGATAGGGGCAGGATATGGAGCTCTCACAAAACATCTGGTCAAGACGGAAAAAACAAGATATATTGCCGTTGACATAGATAAAAAAATCATAGACATACTTTCTGAAAAGTATAATCAATATACGGAAAAAGATATAATATTGATTTGCAAAGATTTTCTCGATTTCGACTTAAGAAAAGATATATCCGGCTTTTCAATATCACATAAAAATCCGATTAAAATTGTTGGTAATATTCCTTACAATATTACCTCGGAAATATTATTTAAATTATTCTCCTGGAAAGATGTAACAGAAAAGGCTGTTCTAATGATGCAAAAGGAAGTTTCGATGCGCCTGACGGCAAAGCCAAATACAAAAAGTTACGGAATACTATCCGTACAAACACAGATTAATTGCATTCCCGGGATTTTATTTAACGTTCCCCCGGAGGCTTTTTTTCCAAAACCAAAAGTAAATTCTTCGGTAATTGAACTTGATTTCAGGCGTAACAAATTTTCAGAAAAAACTCAAAAAATACCCGATTACAATATCCTTACAAAGATTATAAGGGAAAGTTTCGCAAAAAGAAGAAAAACAATGAGAAATTCTTTGAAAGATTTTTTAAATGAATATGGAATTAATACCTCGGAAATTGATTTTGATTTTTCAAGAAGACCGGAGAGCGTTTCAGTTGATGAGTTTATCAAATTGGCAAAAGATATAATCCCGCGACAAAAATCATGAAACTATAGAGCCTTTGTGCTAATAAACTGAAAAACCAGCACGTAATTTGGATAGAATCAAGAAAATATTATATAATTCCGGAGAATTTATCGAACTTAATAATTTTCTGAATAATCTGTCGTTACTTCCCGATATTCCTTCGGAGCTAAACAAACAAGTATCCGAAATAAAAAAATTATTTATAAACGGTGTATCCGGTTCGTTAATATCTTTTATCATAGATTTTGCATATGTAAAAAATAAAAACAGAATCATTTTTATTTCTTATGACATTGATAAAATAATTAAAATTAAGGAAGATCTTGATTTAATAAGTGACTGTGAAAATATTTCGATTTTTTCGAAAGAAAAAAAAATAGACAGTGCTCAAACAAGTAAATCGCTTTCAAATATTTCTCAAAAAAATAATTTTATAGTCCTTCTTGATAATGAATCTTTTAAAAAGGATATTATCCGTTTCGAAGAGTTTAATAAATCGTTTATTATTTTAAAAAAGAACAGCTTTTATGAATTCGAACTTTTAAAAACAAAACTTCACGAATATAATTATAACAAAAATGACTTTGTTGAACAACCGGGTGATTACTCTGTCAGAGGAGGGATAATCGATATTTATCCGGAAAATTTTGAATTACCCGTAAGAATAGAGTATTACGGAAATACAATAGAATCCATTAGAGAATTCGACTTGCGTACACAGCGTTCAATCAGGGAATTTGATGAAATACAAATTGTAATACAATCACCGGCAGAACAATATAATAATTGGGAAAAAACGGGTTTCGGTTCAATTAGAACCGGTGGTTCAATAATTGATTATATTTCAAGAGACTGTCTTGTTTTTATAGACGAATATGAAATCCTCAAATCGGAAAATCAACAAATCTACCAGCATTTAATTAACAATAATAATATTATACTAACCGGAGTAGCCAGACATTCGGATAAGAATACAAAAAGCATAGACTTTAAATCAAAACCACAGCCCGATTTTTATTCAAGTACAAAAAATCTTGTTTCCAATGTATCGGAATATATCAAAAAAAATTATAATGTATTTTTACTTTGTTCCGATGAATATCAGGTTGACAGATTAAAGTTTTTAATTGAAGAAACTTCGTTAACAGACATTGGCGTTCAAGGTTCGGAAACTAGCGACGAAAAAAAGGGACTCGAATTAACTAATAGTAACAATTTACATTTTATACCGGAATCCATACACAACGGATTTATATTTCCGGAGTCAACTCACAGTAAAACAGAAAACAAAGATGAAAAAGGGATAATAGTATATACGGAACATCAGATATTCGGAAGATTTTTTCGTCAATACAGGCACAAGAAAAGAAAGTTCGTCGGAATTCTGTTCGATGACTTAAAGCAGTTAAGAACCGGAGATTTTATTGTACACCGAGACTTCGGAATAGGTATGTATTACGGACTGAAAAAAATAAAAACTATAAACGGAGAGCAGGAAGTAATAAAGCTCTTATATGGAAATGGCGACATACTCTTTTTAAATCTTAACTATGTTAATCTTATTAAAAAATACTCCGCACAGGAGGGACAAATTCCGAAATTGAACCGTCTCGGCGGAAACGAATGGGAAAAATTAAGACAAAAAACAAAAAACAAAGTTAAAGACATTGCAAGAGACTTAATATTATTATATGCTAAACGTAAATCACAGGCAGGATATCGTTTTTCAGCCGATAGTATATGGCAAAAAGAACTCGAAGCAAATTTTATATATGAAGATACGCCCGATCAGATTACGGCTACGTTGGAAACAAAACAGGATATGGAATCGGAAAATCCAATGGACAGGTTAATTTGCGGTGATGTAGGATTTGGGAAAACAGAGGTTGCTCTCAGGGCTGCATTTAAATCTGTGCTTGACAACCGGCAGGTTGTTTTGCTTGTTCCTACAACAATTCTGGGACTCCAACATTACAATACATTCAGAGACAGGTTAAGTTCTTTTGCGGTGGAGGCTGAATGCCTCACAAGACTGACAAAACGAAACCGACAAAAAGAAATTTTAAAACGTCTTAAAGAAGGAAAAATTAATATACTTATAGGCACACATCGTATATTATCAAATGACGTAAAATTTAAAGACATTGGTTTATTAATCATTGACGAAGAACAAAGATTCGGAGTAAAAGCAAAAGAAAAATTACGTTCATTAAAAACTAATATTGATACATTAACTTTAACTGCAACTCCTATACCCCGAACCCTTAATTTTTCACTTCTCGGAGCAAGGGACCTGTCAATCATTAATACTCCTCCGAAAAACAGGAAGCCGATAATAACAGAAATAATAAAACTCGACTGGACTTTGCTTGGTGATATAGTAAGAAGAGAGCTTGACAGAAAAGGACAGGTATATTTCGTAAACGACAAAATAGACAAACTCGAAAGATTAGCGGAAAAACTTAAACAGAATATCCCCTCAGCAAAGATAGGAATTGCACACGGTCAAATGAACGGAAGAGAACTGGAAAACATTATTATCGATTTTATCGAGAAAAAATTTAATGTGCTTGTCTGCACCAAAATTATCGAATCCGGACTTGATATTCCGAACGTTAACACAATAATAATTAACAATGCAAATATGTTCGGTTTGGCAGAGTTATACCAGTTGCGCGGCAGAGTCGGAAGAGCCGATATACAGGCATACGCATATTTTATATCTCCACCTTCAGACAGATTAACAAAAACTGCTATCCGGCGTCTGCAGGCAATAGAAGAATATACCGAACTTGGTTCGGGTTTTAATCTTGCTATGCGGGATATGGAAATACGCGGTGTCGGTAATCTTCTTGGAAAAGAGCAAAGCGGTTTCGTACAACAAATAGGATTCGAAACATATATAGATATAATAGAAGAAGCAGTGGGAGAATTAAAAGAACAGGAATTTAGTGAACTTTTTAAAGAAAAAGAAAAAACTGTCAAACAAAAACTATCCGAAAAAGATTATGCAGTAATAGAAAATGATTTAAACGCTATAATACCGGATGACTATATAGAAAACGATACTGAGAGATTTAACATATACAAAAGACTTTATGAGGCAAAGGATACCGACGAATTAGAGACTATAAGAGAAGAGCTTAGAGACAGATTCGGTGACTTTCTTGACGATGTGGAAAACTTATTCAGAATAGTTGAATTAAAAATTAAAGCAACCGAAACCGGACTTGAAAAAATTACATTTAATAAAAAGATACTGACCTTATATTTTCCAACGGAAAAGTATATTGAAAAACAAGACTTATCGGTAAAAGATAAATACAAAACTGAGTTTTTTGACAGGTTTACAAACAAAATCTCAACAGCAAGAAAAGGAAAATTTCTTATCAGGAATAATAAGGAAAAACTGATAATTGATATTGAACTGGAAGACATAGATGATACAAAAAGATTGGATGAAGCATTTTATATTGTTATGTAAAAATAAATATTTAATACCTTAGCTGATTGGTTTTTGTTTCTTAATTATGAATCAGTTTCCAGATTGTTATTGTAATTTTTTTCTAACTCAATTATTTTTAATAAAAAACCATGAAAATAATATACGAAGAAGAAATCCGTAACGAAACGGTAATGAATGCAGCCAAAGAAATTATGACTGCTGCAAGAACAGCCCCAAAAGGACGGGGTTTCGATAATCTGGTAATTGCCCTGATTGGTAAAGAGGAAATAAAAGAAATTTCGGATAAAATTAAGCAGATGTCAAAAGAGAAAAATATTCCTGCATTTTTTCTCCGGGATGCCGAAAATATTTTGAAAGCTGAAGCAATGATTTTAATCGGAACAAAAATAAAACCTCTGTATCTTAACCCCTGTGGTATGTGCGGCTTTATAACATGTGAAGAAAAAGACAAGAATCCCGATATCCCCTGTGTGTTCAATACAGGTGACCTTGGAATTGCAATAGGTTCGGCTGTAAGTAAAGCAATGGATTTAAGAATAGATAATAGAATTATGTATACAGTCGGTCAAGCGGTTCTGGAAATGAAATTACTCGGAGAAGAAGTAAAAATTGCCTATGGAATACCTCTTTCTGTAAGCTCTAAAAACCCGTTCTTTGACAGGAAATAAACTATAATCAAAACAAGAACAGATATGTCTGATTGGTATGAAAAATGGTTCAGTTCAAAATTTTACCTGAAGCTTTATGCACACAGAGACGAGCAGGACGCAAAATTTATTATTGATTTAATTCTGAGAACCACAAAAAAACCGACGAACCTTAAAGTACTCGACGTCTGCTGCGGAGCGGGACGCCACTCACTCGAACTTGCAAAAAGAGGATATGATGTAACGGGAATTGACCTGTCTGAATATTTAATTGAAACCGCGGACAAAAACCTCAAACAGATAAAAGATAAAAATATCAAGATTAAATACTTGATAAGAGATATGAGGTGTTTTGATTTTAAAAAACAATTTGATATGGCAATTAATATCTTTACAAGCTTCGGATATTTTGACAACGATAAGGAAAATTTTGTACTTTTCAGAAACGTCTGTAAATCTTTAAAAAAAGGAGGTATATTTATATTCGATTTTCTCAACTCTGATTATATTAAAAAAAACCTTGTGCGCAAATCCGTACAAAAGTCAGGTAATTTATCTATCACACAAAGAAGAAAAATATGCGGTAATTCAATATTAAAAGATATAGAAATAAGTTATTCCCCGACTTACAAAAACAACAATGCAAAATTGAATAAGAAATATAATTATACTGAAATTATCAAATTATATTCTGATATTATACTAACAAAAGTCATAGCTGAACATGGTTTTGTTGTCAGGAAAAAATTCGGCGACTATCACGGCAATATATTCGATAGGAATAAATCAAAAAGGTTTATCGTTTTTGCTGAAAAAGTTTAACATATTATTAATTTTATTTTTATTGATATTTCAAAGTTGCGGTTTAAGAGACGATGAAGATCCGGTAACTGCAAGAACGACTTTTATTCCACCCACAACTCCTGATCTTGTTGTTTTCAATCTGAAATCAAGTATAATAGAGAAAGATCTAAATAATTTTATGAAATGTCTGATTGATACAGCTTTTAATCCAAGAAAATACACATACAGCGCCGATGTTGTATCCCAGAGTCAATATCCGATTTTCAGATTCTGGGCAATTGGAAATGAATATTCTTATTACAGAAACTTGCTTACGGTCACAAATCCGCAGACCTATTCTGATGTTATTTTTACCGATGTAACCTGGAACATTGTAGCCGACACAGCAATATTTGACGCGAAATATGAACTGCTGTTCGAGCATAACAAAACCGGAGCACCGAAAAGATGTCTTGGGGCACTGAGATTTGTTATGTCCGTAGACACAAGAAATCTCTGGAGTGTTCATAATTGGTCTGATTTTAAAAATACGTCAACCGATACAACCTGGAGTGTACTTAAAGCAAATTTTGCTAATTGATATTAAAAATCATACTTTTGTAACCCTGGCAACAGCGGATAACAGAATTACATAACAGATTACTCAATTATTAGATGAAAATAAGAACAGATGTTTTTATGACTTCGGTAAATAAATGAAATCAGCATTGGGAAGATACAAAGTTTATATTATACCTGTTACACTTACTCTGTTAATATTTTGCCTGCAGTCATGCGAAAATATTTTTTCGCCGAAACTCGACAACTCACCTCCGAGTTCAATTTTAACCGACCAGAAAACTGTCAGCGGGCTGTTTCAAAATTTCATTTATTCATATACCTTCAAAGATACAAATGTATACAGTTATCTTTTAACAGATGATTTTGTTTTTACTTACCGGGATTATGCCTCCGGATTCGACGTTTCATGGGATAAATATACTGATATGAAAACAACAGCGGGTCTATTCTTAAATACTCAAAAACTGGAACTAATCTGGAATAATATAATTTATCAGTCCGGCTCCGATACACTTCAATCAATCAAAAGAAGTTTTAATCTTACAATCACTTTTAATCCGAGCGATATTATAAGACTGAACGGATTTGTTGATATGACACTGGTTAAGTTTTCTGACGGTGTGTGGAAAATCCGAAGATGGAAGGACGAGAGTTTTTAATTAGTTCATTGTTCACTATGGCGGATTAAATCATCGAAGTAATAACGTTCATAGTGTTTTCCCGTTTGTAATATTTTATTGATAAGATGGTCTAATTCTGCATCGGATAATTTATTTCCGATTTTTTTTCTGTATTCTGCTTTTATGTTTTCTTTTGTCGAAAGGAAAACAAGTTCGGGGTCGTTGAATTTGTCCCTGCTGAAATCTTTCTTTGCGTAGCCGTAAATATCGCTGTATAATTCGATATAATCTCCGTCAGGGTCGGTGCCAAGCCTGTAAGTTTTATATATTATTCTTACGGGAAATTTTTCTTCCTCTTTCAAATTATATAAAAGAGTTTTTTGACTGTCAAACCAATATGTCAGGTCTTCCGAGCTGACTACTTTTTTAATAATGAACTCTTTCATTTTCTGTATGTTTTTGTTCATGTTCCTGACACAACCATGGGAAAGATTTCTCATCGTTTTTTCCATAAGATATTCTTTATTGGTACCGTGAAAATAACGAAGTGAATTTTCATCATAATGAACGACAAAAAGACCTAGCGGATTTTTAGGACCGGGAGGAGTAACAGCTGATTCAGGCTTTTCAGGGTCTTTCCATGACGGCCAGTTTCTTATTCTGTATGCCTGAAAATTTCCTGTGTATGTTTTACTTGAAGCTGTTCCTACTACGTTTTTCCATGTATCCAGATATATCGTATCTTTTTCGTATATCTGATACAGGTTTGAGCGGAATTCCGGTATGTTTAATTCCCATAATAATTTCACTGTATCTGCAAAGTAATTTTTCGGTGCTTTATATGAAATATTATAAAATTTATTTCCCTCAATTCCTATGTTCTCAATTAATCTTCCTTCAACTATCTCATCCAAAGTTTCGTCGGAAATCAGAGGAAAAATATCGGTAAGATAGCTTCTTATGGAATTATCCGCATCAGATATACTGCTGGTTTCAATCGACAAAGTCGAATACTTGTCGTCAATTGCAATATTATGTGTTGTTTCCGGCTCTGAACTCTGTTCCTGTGTTTGATATGGATTAATTTCCTCTTTTGCAGGCACAGAACTTTCAATTGTGTCTTTTTTAGTATTAAAAGTAAATGCCAGAAATAAAAAGGCAAAGATAGTGAATAATAATACTTGAGATTTGGAAAAAGTCTTCATAAATTGTTCTCCGTGTTTTTTCTGTAATTCCTGTCAAAATTTAGAAAACTAACCTGTCGGTCAGATATTCTGATGTATCAACTCAGGAATCTGAATTTAATTTCATATAATGTTTAAATATTTGTAAACCTGTAAAGTACAGAAATAGTTTCTTACAACTTTGTAGTTTTTGTTAACATACCTGTGTAATTCATAAAAAGTACATAGATTATTGAAAATTAACTCTTTTTTAAGATTAGAGTGTTTCCAATAGCTGCTATATTATTTCAGATTTTTTCTATAATTTTTCTTATAACCTTTCTTAACTCCTTATAGGATGTATTTAAATATTTATTTTTTAAAATTACTTTTTCTTCTGCCGTTGTTTCGTCTTTCATCATCTTATCCGCCAGTAATTCACGGGTTATCAACCCTACAGCAGAAAATTTTATGCCTGCATGAACCGATGCAATATTCTCCGGAACAAACGAGTACCCAAGCACGTCGGCACCGGCGTATCTGTAAAAACGAACTTCTGCTTCAGTTTCAGACTCCGGACCTATTATTCCGAAATATACGGATTCATTTATTCTGATTTTTTCTTCCTGAAATATCTTATATGTTTTATTAAACAACTCATTGCAGTATGCATTGCTCATATCAGGAAATCTGATTCCGAGTTCTTCGTCATTCTCTCCTATTAAAGGATTATCACCCATAAAATTTATATGGTCATATATCAGCGCAAGTTCACCGCATTTAAAACGGGGATTCAATGTTGCAACTTCATCAATTGATATTATTTTTTTTATTCCTGAAAACTTCAAAACATATATAATATGTGTTATATCTTTCATTGTATATCCTTCATAATAATAAATCCTGCCGCTGATTATAATAATATCTTTGTTGCAGATTCTTGCGAAAATCAATTCAGTTTCCGGTAAGGGTTCAAGTTCGCTGAATAAAGGAGATATTTTTTGCAACTGAATTCTTGAGTATATCTCATAACCGCCGAAAAAGTTATACTTTAATTTTGTGAGGTTATCCGTTATTATTGCAAGAGAAGGCTTGAATTTTTTCGGCATTTGAATAGAAATATTCTTATATGTCTCTTGAATGTTGTTTTTGTATGTACTCATAATTAGTATTTATAAATTTTCAATTATTTTTTTAATTATCAGTGTTAATTTCGGTTCGGCTGCTGCTGCAGCTTTTAAAATATTCTCCAGTACTGCGACTTCCAGTGAGTCCGGAAATCCCTCATCCGTTACTATCGAAAGACCCAAACACTCTATCCCAAGACTGTGAGCAACTATAACTTCCGGTACGGTAGACATTCCGACCACATCAGCACCCATGTTTTTAATAAAGCGATATTCTGACCTTGTTTCGAGATTCGGACCGTGTACCGTTGCATAAACTCCCTTGCGAATTTCAATTTCGTTTTCCTGTGCTATTCGTTCTGCCAGATTTATCAATCTTCGCGAATAATAAGCCGAATCATTTTTTCCCGATCGGGATGTGGTATTAAAAACATTTCCGATTAAGGGATTTGTAAAATGTAAATTTATATGCGAAGTTATTATCATTAAATCGGATTTTTTAAATTGGGGATTCAAAGCTCCGCATGCATTTGATACAATTAGATACTTAATTCCTAAATCGTTCAGTACTTTGACAGGGTATATAATTCTTGAGTGTGAATACCCTTCGTAAAAATGGAATCTTCCCTGCATTGCAATTATATCTTTCCCTGAAAGTGTTCCGAATATTAATTTACCCTTATGTGATTCAACTGTGGAAACAGGAAAGTTCGGGATATCATTATAATCTATCTCAAAGTTGATATTAATGTCTTTGACCAACCCCCCAAGCCCTGTACCTAAAATTATTCCAATTTTTTGTTCTGACTTTGTTCCTGAAACCGGTTTTTCTATTCTCTTTTCGGAAATTTTCTTTTTAATATATTCTGTCGATATGAAATGGTTAGACTTTGGCACTTGTGTTATATAATCTCAAAATTATCACTGAAAGACTTACCTTTAATTTCAAGATCATCATTATTTTTCCCTGATTTCTTTTCGTCATTTTCTACGTTTACTCCCGATTCAGAGCTCTCCGAGATAAAATCATCCGTAATTTTCTCATCTTCCGTCGGTGTGTTAAAAGTTGTTAGTTCCATTTTGTAAATCTTTCTGTTTTTCAGAAAATCTTCAAGTTCTATCAGTTTTTCATTTAAATAATTTCTTACTTCCTCAATCAGGTTCTCGTTTTTCTCTTTAAGTTCGTTTAATTCTCTCTGCTTCGAAATTATTTCATTATCAATATCTTGTTTTTGCTTTCTCAGGTTTAATTCTGCTTCCTTGGTTATTAATTCAGCTTTCTTTTTAGCATTATTAATAATTTCTTCGGCTAACTCCTGTGATTTTATTATGGCTTTCTGTAGATTTGCCTCGTTTTCTTTATATATTTCTATATCTGCCTGAAGTGACTTAATCTTATCAATAAGATGTTTATTTTCTTTTATCAGCTTGTCATAAGCTGAGTCAATCAAGTCAAGCCGTGAATTTACTTCAGAGACATCATATCCCCTTAGGGATTTTTTGAAATTTTTTGAAAACATAATTTTTTCTTTAATATTTATAAATTTTTCCGACCGCCGATGCGTAACGGTCGTTATTAATTAATTGTTTGTTTCCTTTTTTTTCTGATAATTACATTATAAAAATTTCCTGAAAAACAGAATTTATTTAATTTCTCTCTCCGAATATTGCACTTCCGATTCTGAGCATGTTTGCTCCTTCTTCAAGAGCAATTTCATAATCAGAAGTCATTCCCATTGATAAATATTTGAAATCAGTATGAATGAATTTTAACTCCTGAAAAAGATTATTTAACGTCCGAAAATTTTCTCTGATAATATTTTCGTTGTCTGTAAACATTCCTATTGTCATTAAACCTTTAATTCGAATATTTTCATATAAGCTGATTTCTTTGCATAATTTACCAGTATCCCCTATCTCCACTCCTGATTTCTGGGGTTCCCTGCTCGTATTAACCTGTATTAGCACATTAATGATTTTATCTCGCCCTGTTTCCGTTTTAGTCAACTGCTTTTGTATTTCTGCAGCGAGTTTAACGTTGTCAACGGAATGTATCAGATGAACAATGTCTGTTATATGCTTAACTTTGTTTGTTTGTAAGTGTCCGACAAGATGCCATTTTAATTTAACACTGCCCGGGTATGTATCGCGAATATCTTTATATTTTTGTATTAATTCCTGTACTTTATTTTCGCCTATGTCATTATGACCAAGTTCGTTAAGGCAGATTATATCAGAAGCAGGAAATGTCTTGCTTACGGCAACAATTGTTATATCATTAAAATTAATATCAAGAGATAAACATTTGGTCTTAATATTATTTATTAATTTCTCGTAATTTAAACGGATTTCTTTTAATCTGATTTCCTGTATAGACATATTACTTGATAAAAATACTTTTTATTTAATCAATTTTCAATATATTTTTAACTTTAAATTTTCAACTATTTATGGTAATTTTATAATTGTCGTTAATAATTGATTTTGTTAATTTTTTCATTTGGTAGATTTAACAATATTTTTGTACAAATTTAATAAAAACATAAATGCTAAAGAAGTTTGGTGAAGATTTAAGACGCATAAGAGAGGAAAAAGGGGTAACCCTGATCGAGGTTTATAATGAAACACGGCTTCACATATCAAATTTCGAGAAAATGGAGGGCGGTGATTTTTCGTTTCAACCCGAAACCTACATCAGAGCTTTCCTGAAACAATATGCAAGAGCAGTAGGCATTGAAGAAAACGAAATAATTTACAATTACAATCTTGCAAAAAGCGGAAAATACCGGTCAAAATATGCCCCTGAACCTTCAGTGACCTCACGAGAACAATTCCGCCCTGTTCACCGCAGCGAACGTGAAAAACTCTCCGAACTGCGTGAGACAACACATACTAAACAGGATGCAGCAAAAACAGAACAAAAAGTGACACCGAAAATTTCCCCCGACCATACTGCTGCAGAAAAACTTGATGTTACAAAAACAAGTTTCAAAAAAGAGCCCGGGGAATCTATAAAGACTAAAAAGATTTCTTCGGATGATTATGACATTGAAAGTGATGAAACAAAACATAAAAAGAAATTCTTCAATTACACTCCGGCATTCTGGAAAAGATTGGGCAGTATAACTATTGGAATTTTAATAATTGTTGCTCTTTATTTTTTATTCAAACCTGCGTTCTTCCCGTCTAAAAAAAGTACACCTATCCCTCCTCAGGAAATTACAGATACTTCGACAAAAACAGAAACTGTTACGGCAGACACCAAAAAGGACTCGGTACAACAAACTCAAACCACTCAGCAAACGGAAACAAAAATCGATTCAGTAATAGTAAAAATTGCCGGAAAAGATAAAGGTTCGGTAAAAATTGTGTATGATACATTGATTAACAATCCGGTTACTAAACGTTTCGAAGCAGGACAGGAACTGATTTTTAAGGCAAAAAATTTCATATTTTTGACAACCGATAATTCCAAAGCTTTTGACCTTTTTATTAATGATAAAAAATTCGAACTAAAGTTCGAAAAACAAAACAATTTAAGGATAGGAAAAGACGGACCCATGCCGGGCGGAAAATTGCCTAAGCCAAAATAAGCTGAGACAATAAAGGGTCGAGAGGTTAAGAGGTAAATAAATGCACAGAAAACACCTGACTTTAGTAAGGATGTATTGAACTAATTTCATATCCCGAAATCAGAACTATAGAATCATCAAATTGGAAGCAGAAAAAAGAATCAAAGAACTAAGGGAAAAGATAAACGATGCGGATTATAAGTACTATGTTCTTGCTGAACCGGATATTGATGACTATAAATACGACCTGATGATGAAAGAGCTTGAAGAGCTCGAAGAAAAATATCCGCAATATAAAACATTTGAATCCCCAACACAACGTGTCTCGGGTGAACCGACAAAAAAGTTTGAAGTCGTCGAACATAAGACACCGATGCTCTCACTCTCCAACTCTTACAACTTCGACGAATTAACCGACTTTGATAGACGAATAAGTTCTTTATTAGAACAGAAGGAATATGAATATGTATGTGAATTAAAGTTTGACGGCGTTGCAGTTTCTTTAATTTATGAAAATGGTAAATTCATCAGGGGGGCTACACGGGGAGACGGAACCAAGGGAGATAATATAACACAAAATCTCAGAACGATAAAATCTTTGCCTCTTTCAGTTAAACCTGACTTTAGTTCGGAAAAAGTACAAAATTTCGAAGTCAGGGGAGAGGTAATAATAAATAAAGAAGATTTCTTAAAAATTAATGAAGAACAGGAAATTAAAGGGGAAAAATTATTTGCAAATGCAAGAAATACCGCGGCGGGTACTCTAAAATTAAAAGACAGTAAAATTGTCGCTGCCAGACCTTTAACACTTTTTACATATTACTTCTCAACAGAAGATTTAAAATTAGATTCTCATTACAAAAATCTTCAATATCTGAAAGAAATGCGGTTTCCTGTCTCAAAATATTGCAAAAAAGTAAAAGATATCGAAGAAGTCAAAAAGTATTGCAATGAAATAGAACTAATAAGAGATGAACTCCCGTACGAGATTGACGGTGTGGTTGTCAAAATCGATTCACTCAGGCAGCAGGATCTGCTCGGAAGCGTCTCAAAATCACCTCGTTGGGCTATAGCATATAAGTTTAAAGCAAAAGAAAAAATTACAAAAATCCTGAATGTTACATGTCAGGTAGGCAGGCTCGGAACAATAACTCCGGTAGCTGAACTTGAACCGGTTTTTCTTTCCGGCTCAAAAATCTCAAGGGCTACACTTCACAATTTCGATGAAATCAGAAGAAAAGATATAAGAACGGGTGATTACGTAAAAATCGAAAAAGGAGGAGAGGTAATTCCAAAGGTTGTCGAAGTTATAAAAGAAAAAAGACCTGACTTTAGTAAAGATAATTCACGGATTTATACCCCCCCGGAAAAATGTCCGGTATGTAATACCAAATTGGAAAATCCTGATGATGAAGTCAATTACTATTGCCCGAATTATTTTTGCCCCGCACAGGTCAAGGGAAGAATCGAACATTTTGTTTTCAGAGATGCAATGGAAATTGAAGGGTTAGGTGAAAGTATTATAGAAACTTTTCTCAATAAAGGATATATAAAAGACTTCGCAGATTTGTACGAACTAAAAAAATACAGGAACGAACTTATCGAACTCGAAAGATTCGGCGAAAAAAGCATCAATAATATTTTAACATCAATTGAAAACTCTAAACAAAAACCTTTTGATAAAGTATTATATGCAATCGGAATTAGACATGTTGGAAGCCGTATTGCAAAAATACTTTCGCAGCATTTCGATTCTATCGGTAAATTAGCCTCAGCAACCGAAGATGAAATTTCCAATATATACGAAATAGGTCCGAAGATTGCCCATAGTATTATAAGTTTCTTTAAAGAAGAAAAAAACTTAAAAATAATACGGAAACTTAAACTGGCAGGATTAAACCTATCTGTTGTTTCAACTTTGCAAAAGGAAAAAGCCCCGGACAATTTAAAAATTAAAGGGAAAATATTTGTTCTTACCGGAGCACTCGAAAAATACACCAGGCAAAAGGCAACCGAAATGATTGAAAAATTAGGAGGCCGAGTATCTTCATCAGTCAGCAAAAAAACTAATTATGTACTTGCAGGTTCTGACTCTGGCAGTAAACTGGAAAAAGCAAAAAAACTTTCGATAAGAATAATAAACGAAGAAGAATTCGAAAAATTAATCTCGGGATAAAAATTTCATATACCTTCCAAACATTTATCTGCTTTAGTGAATTATGTCATAGAATCTATCTGTGTCAAACTTTATAAACTATTAGTTTAACAGACTTTTAACTTGACTAATTCATTTTTTTCTTATTTCTTTGATTGTCCAATAACATTCAAGACAAGATTTCTTAAATTATTCCTTATACTGTCGTCATTTATGTTTCCATCTTCACTAAACACATTCTGTGCAGCTGCAATATACGACTGGTAAGGTATTATATTTCCACCAAGTGCTCTTAAAGTAGGCAGTATCGCAATCTGAGCTCGTATTGTCCCGCCCATTCCTGTCGATGCACCGGTTAAACCGATACTCTTGTTTTTAAAAACCGGAGACTTACTCCTCGATGCCCAGTCAATTGCATTTTTCAATGCACCGGATACAGAATGATTATATTCCGGAACAGCAATTATAAATGCATCGGATTCAAGCAGTTTGTTCTGAAAGTCAATTATGTTTTGCGGTACTCCGGCTGACTCAATATCTTCGTCAAATAACGGCATATTAACCTTTTTTAAGTCTATAATCTCGGCTTTGTTGCCTGTTTCTTCAATTTCTTTCTTGATAAAATTCAGAGCCATTTTATTGTACGAGTTTTTTCTTAAACTGCCCGGTATTAAAATAATTTTCATTTTTCCTCCTTTTAATCTGTTTGTTTACATGTTATTACTGTTGCAGGTTGTAACTTTTTATTTTATTAAAAAATTCCTTTAAATAACAAACTTAAATGATTAATTTGTTATGATATAACCGGTTTATAAATCATTATTCATATTGACCGAAAAACGATTAAATAAATTCAAAAATGTCATATCCAGACGCCAGAAATATTTTACGCTGGTGCTTGAAAATATTCATGATGCGCATAATGTAAGTGCTATATTCAGAACTGCTGAATGCGCCGGAATTGATATGGTTTATCTAGTTTATAATACATCCGAATTTCCAAGGATAAGTAAAACTTCTTCGGCAAGCGCTAACAAATGGATTGAGGTCAAAAGATTCAACAATGTGAAAGATTGTTTTCTTGAATTAAGAAAACAAAAGTACAAAATATATTCAACTCACATACCCGAAAATAAAACTTGTATATCATATTCTTTGTATGATATTGATTACACAAAAAAAATTGCTCTGGTGTTTGGAAATGAACACAGCGGTGTTTCGGATGAAGCTATTAATTTTTCTGACAAAAACTTGGTAATTCCGATGTTTGGAATGGTACAATCCTTAAATGTTTCCGTGTCTGCTGCGATTTGTATATATGAGGGTGTCAGACAAAGAATGTTGAAAGGAATGTATGATAAAACTTTTTATACAGGAAAAGAACTTAACGAAAAATTAAAAAAATATTTATCAAAATGAATAAATCACATATCTTCGATTCTATATTTACTTATCTCGGATTTAAAAAGCAAAGAAATTTTTTGCTGATTGCGGGTCCCTGTGTTATTGAAAATAAATCGGTGGTTTTTAAAACCTGTGAACACATTAAAAATATTTCGGCAAAATACAATCTACCTTTTGTTTTTAAATCATCTTATATAAAAGCTAACAGAACATCGGGAAAATCTTTTCGGGGAATTGGAATGGAAAAAGCATTGCAGATTCTGGTTCAGACCAAAAAAGAATTTTCCGTTCCGGTACTTACCGATATACATTCTGAATTTGAAGCGGGAATAGCAGCAGAAGTTGCCGACATTATTCAAATACCGGCTTTTCTTTGCAGGCAAACGGAGCTTCTCGAAGCGGCGGGCGAAACAGGAAAAATTATCAATATCAAGAAAGGACAGTTTATGTCTCCGGAGGATATGAAATATCAGGCAGAAAAGGTTGCTTCAACCGGAAATAATAAAATTCTGTTTACAGAACGAGGAACATTTTTCGGATATAATAATCTCGTTGTTGATATGCGAAGCATTATTATTATGAAAAAATTCGGATACCCCGTAATATTTGACGGAACTCACTCGGTACAAATGCCGTCTGCAAATAAAGGAGTAAGCGGGGGAAAACCTGAATTTATTGAACCTCTATCAAAAGCTGCTGTTTCGGCAGGAGCAGACGGATTGTTCATAGAAACTCATCCGGAACCTATGAAAGCACTGAGCGACGGTTCAAATATGCTTAAACTCGATAAATTCGAACTGCTTGTGGATAAAATTGTTAAACTGATTAACTTAAAATTTTAATAATGAAATCTGTCTCCGTAATTAGAAAAGACTTATTCCAAAAAAAATATTACATCTTAATCTTTACCGTCTCGCTCTCGGCTCTTCTGCTTGAATTCACATTGACAAGAGTTTTATCTGTAACCCTCTGGTACCATTTTGCCTTTCTTGTAATCAGTGTTGCAATGCTCGGACTGGGAATAAGCGGGATTGTGCTGGCTCTGTTTAGAAAAATACTGAATACTGAATCTGAAAAAATATTACCTTTTTTATCACTGTTGTACGGAATAAGTATCTTATTATCATTCTGGATGATTAATAAAATCCCGTTTGATCCTTTCAGTCTTTTGTTTGAAAAAATACAAATTCTGTATCTTCCTCTTTATTATATTCTCATCACTTTACCTTTCTTTTTTGCAGGTTTGATAATTTCGTATCTGTTAGCAAAGTTTAAAAATGAAATTCATAAACTGTATTTTTTTGATTTACTCGGAGCAGGAATTTCCTGTTTCTTTTTTACGGTCTTTATACCGTTGTTAGGCGGAAACGGAACGGTTGCAATTGCATCGGCAATTGCTTTTCTTGTCACAATTTTTTCTGCCGAAAAACTTAGTAAAAACAGAAAAATCGGAATAGTCCGACTCGGCGGATTCGCAATGTTGATTTTGAATATTATAATAATTTTCAACATTGACAGTTCTTTGCCTGTCAATCCTACTCCTAATAAAATCTATGCCAATTACATAAAACAAAATCCAAACCTTAATTTATTCAGCGGATGGAACACAATTTCAAAAATTGACGTAATGAGAGAACAGGAAGATTCTCCCGACGGTTATAACGTACTGCTTGCGGTTATTGACGAGGGCAACGCAACCACAACAATACCAAACGTCAAGTCGTTACCGCCGCAGAATAAACCCGCTGATTTATCAAATCTTGCTTTCATCTCCGAAAATAAACCTGAAAAAGTTTTCATTATAGGTTCCGCTGGCGGAGGAGAAGTTCTTACGGCTCTTCATCACGGCGCTCACAAGGTAAAAGGTGTTGAAATAAACGGGTTAATAAATGATTTAATCAGCGAAAAATTTGCTTACTGGACAGGTCCGCTTATTAAGAATAATAAAGACGTAGAAATTATCACCGATGATGCCAGGTCGGTAATAAGAAGAGATACACAAAACTACGATGTGATTATTTCTGCACATACAATATCTTCATCGGCAGTATCAAACGGCTCTATGTCTATGGTTGAAAACTATATACTTACAAAAGAAGCCGTAACGGAATATATCAATCACCTGAGTAATAACGGAATATTATACGTTTCAAGACCGGAAACACAGCTGCCTAAATTAACAGCAACATTAAAAGAAGTACATAAAGATATTTTACCCGGGCCAGAAACAGGCTCTACAACAATTAATTTCGATAAATGCATAGCCGTATTCAGAAGACCTGTAAATGTATTCGAGACAGAAAAAAGTTTTCTTTCGGGAATTATCTACAAAAAAAGCGGCTTAACAGAAAGCGAAATGAATAATCTATACAATGAAATCGGTTCTCTTGGTCTGGAAATTCTTTATGACCCAATAATAAAACAGGATGGTATTTATAAAGATATAGTTGAGCTTGAAGATATTAATCAAATTATTGCATCCTATCCATACAGCATCAATCCTGCAACGGATAACAAACCTTTCTTCGATGAATCGGTAGGATTTCGCAATATAAGCCTTGAACAAATAAAAGAAATCTTTTCCCAAAATGAAAAAGGAATTCTTGCTCTAAAAGAAAGACCGATTGCCGAAGTCACTTTAATTATCATTTTCATTCAGACTGTAATTATTGCAGGTGTACTGTTGCTGATTCCTTTAAGATTTATAAAAAAAGAAAAAAACTACAGGAAATCTCCTGTTAATATATTATATTTTGCATCAATTGGACTCGGTTACATAATGGTACAAATTGCTTTAATCCAGAAATTTACACTGCTTCTTGGTCAACCGGTTTACACTATGCTTGCGGTTATTTCAGCGATGTTAATTGCCTCCGGGCTCGGTAGTATTTCTTCAAAAAAAATTATCGGTGAAAACAAGAGCAGAATATTAATGGTCTTTATGCTTATTGTTTTTCTTGTTGTAATGACGGGTCTGCTAACCCCTGTTCTTTTTAATTCATTTGTGCGTTTTCACATTATCTGGAGAATAATTTTAACCGTCATAATAGTGTTCCCAATCGGATTTTTTATGGGGATGCCTTTTCCAACAGCTTTATCGCTCTATAAAGAAGAGCAAAAACGCCAAATTGCCTATGCTTGGGCTGTTAATGGATTCTTTTCTGTTGCGGGTACGGTATTAACAATGATTCTGGCTATGACAATCGGTTTTAAAGCCGTTTTTATAATTCCGGGAATGCTTTATATTTTTGCTATGTTTATAATATTGAAAAAATATGATTAAAAACGGAAAATTTTTGAAAAACAGTAACATTTTTTCAATTGTAGGTTTTCTGGATTAGATGACGATTGTTGTAACTTGTAAATTGAAATCGATAACTTTATTTTTGTATATACACGTTATTTCGATTAATTTCTGCTGTAATTTTACCGATTTATGATTTACCGGAGGTAATCGGATAAAGCAAATAGCAGGTACTGTTGAATCCAGCACAGGGAGTTAAAACTGTGATAATTAAGAAATTAAATTGCGAAAAATATGCCGGAAGAACATTATAGAAAGAAAACTTTAGCAATATGTGTCGGCGGCGGACCCGCACCGGGAATAAACGGTGTTGTCCGTTCTGTAACAATTGAGGCAATAAACTCCGGACTCAACGTTATCGGTGTTTATGACGGATTCGAGTGGCTCGTAAAGGGCGACCATTCGCATGTAAGAGAACTCAGAATTGAAGACGTCTCAAGAATACATTTCAGCGGCGGCAGTCTGCTGCGTACATCCAGAGAAAATCCGGCAGACAAAAAAGAAAAACTCGAAGCGACAATAAAAGCACTTACACAACTTTCAGTTGATTATCTTGTAACAATAGGCGGAGACGATACAGCCACAACTGCATACCGGATTGACCAGCTTGCTTCTGGTCAAATTGAAGTTGCCCATGTACCAAAAACAATTGATAACGATTTACCTCTGCCCGGAAATATGCCGACCTTTGGTTATCAGACAGCAAGAGATTTCGGCGTAAAAATTGTTCAGTCTCTTATGGTCGATGCTCAGACAACAAAGAGGTGGTATTATGTAGTCTCGATGGGACGGAAAGCAGGTCATCTGGCACTCGGAATAGGTAAAGCTGCAGGTGCAACTCTGACTATTATCGGAGAAGAATTCAGAGATAAAATTATCAGCTTTGAAACTGTATGCGATATACTCGAAGCATCAATAATTAAGAGAATGGCTCAGGGACATCCGTACGGTGTTGCCATTCTCGCTGAAGGCATTATTACAAGAATTGACCAGGAAGAACTCAGAAATCATCCGTTTGTTAATCTTGAAAAAGATTCACACGGAAATATACGATTATCGGAAATCGATATCGGCAGAATAACAAAAGATGAAGTAAGAAGAAGATTTCGCGAGAGAGGAATCAATATTACAATAGTTAATAAAGATATCGGTTACGAGTTAAGATGTGCACGTCCTATACCGTTTGATTGTGAATATACGCAGGACCTTGGTTATGCAGCGGTGAGATATCTTCTTTCGGGAAACAGCGGGGCGATTGTTACGGTTGACAAAGGACATTTAATTCCAATAAAGTTTAAAGATATTATCGGCGAAGACGGTCGAATAGGAACAAGAGAGGTTGACGTGGACTCGGACGGATATCAGGTCGCAAGAAAATATATGATAAGATTAGAGAAGACAGATTTCGAGGAAGTAAAAAATGTTGCTCGTCTTGCTTTAATAGGTAACCTCAAAATTCAGGAATTCGAAGAAAGGTTCAAATACCTGATTGAAGACCCTCCGGTAAAACAAAATAAAGAATAATACTCCTGAAAAAAATTGTTGTAAAAAATTTATAAAATTTCAGGAATAAAAAATAGGACAAATTTCCGTATCTGTTCGGCTGTCAAAATGGTAAATTATTCAATATATTTCTTGGTCAATAAACTCTAATCCCAGACAAATTTAACTATTGTTCCGCTCTCGAATTGGTTTTCCTTTTTATTGTTTACTTTTATCTTACTTAGCTCTTTCAACAATTTAAACTCTATAATATCGTCACTTACGCTTATCACTTCCATCTCTCCTGTTTCCAGCCACCCTGTAGTTTTAATCCCCAGAAAATTCGATTCGAAGTATTTTGACATCGTTCCCTTTATACCGGATACAGGGTATTCCTGAACATCTGTAACCTGAATCTTAACTGTTTTTCCTTTTTTAGAGATTATTTCACCTCTGAGTTCTGTTTTTAATGTATCGGTATTTTGTGAATACTCTTTATATACTTTATCCGGGTAACCGCTCGCTGTATATAAAAGGAAAAAAAGTACTGCTATAAGCATCTGTTTCATAATTGATGCTCCTTATTTAATTAATATCATTGATTTTGTTTCGGAAAAATCGCCCGATTTTAAAGTATAAAAATATGTTCCGCTTGCAAGTCCGCTCCCGTTAAATTCCGCATTATAATATCCTGCTTTTACATACTCGTTTAAATATGTCGAAATAAGTTTCCCGGTTATGTCGTAAATTTTCAAACTTGCATACCCGTCTTTTGCGATTGCAAATTTAATGTTTGTAATCGGATTAAACGGATTAGGATAATTTTGCATCAACTCGTACTTCAACGGTGTTTCCTGAGGCTCGTATATCCCTGTTAATGTTACTCCTGTTTCCATTGACTGCTGAACCTCGGCACGATATAACGGTGATGTTTCCTTGTAAACAAATATTTTTAACAAACAGTTATTTTCAACCCATGATGAATTAATGGTTGTTGAAAATGTTTTTGATATTACCTGCCCGCTGTTCCATACTCCTCCCGAATTAACATTCTCCCCTGCTGCACTATTTATCATATTTCTCACTACCCATTTATGCACATAACTTGAACCTCCCGTACAGTAACTGTTTCCGCTCTGGTTATAAACGAGATTGTCTTCGGTTATTACGTAATTAATTTTAAATTGACCCGTTAAGTTTTCCAGTGCGGTTAAGTTTAATACTACATTCAGTAGTCTTGTTGACGGATTGTAATTCTGTGTAATAATTTCTATCCTGACAGGCGAAGATGGACTGTTTAAATATCTTGTAAAAGATGTCTCAAAGAATGCACTTGCACAAATGTATGCATTTGGATAATTGGTGCGGTCGGGAGTACCTGTTGGATAGGCGCTCATTCCGAGAAGAGAAATAATATTATTCCCGTTAAAGTTTATGAACGGGTCAGACGAAGAACCGCCGTGATAAGCAAGTACAACTGTATTCAGAAAGTAACTTTCGAGGTCAAGTATTGCCGTTTTTCCGCAGGGACACCATTGACACCATGTTCCGGTGCAATATTCCATCAACATATTTCTCGGGTTGGAGGTAACAGAAAAAATACTTTGTATTGTATCATTCGAAATATTCTGGTCACCGCTTAGTGATGAATATGCTGTGTATGCATAATTTCCTTCGGTTACCGCTGTCCAATGAGGAAATATTACAAGTTCTGATGCTCCCGGAGCAAGATTTGTTATATTCTGAGTTTGTGAATATGTACCGGGAGATATAATTAATGTCAGTGGAAATGATTGTGCTGTTGTACCGAAATTCCTTACATATACCCTGGGTGTATCTATAGTTCCCGGTGTTATTGCTTTATTATATCTTGTTATTCCGGTTGCCCCGACATCATTACTATAAGCAGTCCCGAGTTTTATGTTATCGAGAAATAAATTGTTACCAAGAGCTGATATAGCAGTAAATTTGACCTTGTTGGTACCAATCGGCAGACTGTATTTCTTCGTTGCCCACTGGGTATTAGTAGGTACAAAAGGGACACCTGTTGCAGGTGCAGTTACAAGCGGACCTGAAGCCCCGCCGTTTAATGATATTAATATTGTCCAGTTTGTACCACCGTTCGTTGAGTAATAAATGATTAACTGATCATTAGATGAACCGTATGTGGCGTATGCGTGATCAAACCATAAGGAATCCCCTGCTGTGGAGGAAGTAAATAAAGGAGTAATCAAATCAAATGTTATTCCTGTTTGTGCATCATTGAAATTTGCCTTTGCTGCTCCGTACCCTAAACCGTATCCGCTGCATCTTATTGACCATTCCCAGTCTATGTAATTGGTTGTGTTAATTGTCCATCCGGCCGGAGGAAAAGAAGGATTCTCAAAATCCTGCCATATATAAAATGCGTCGGATTGATTAACAGTAAACAAAACAACCATGAAAAATAAAATCAGATGTTTCATAATATTACAATTTATTTTTAAAAAATTTTACAATTTATTGTTTGCAGATTATTCTTACTAACCTGCCTGCCTTCCTGACTTTAGTTAGGATTTTTGTTTTGTTTATTCATCAGGATTCAATCAGGTCAATAATTTAATCTTACAGAAAATATGTATTTTATTTATAATAAAAAATCCGCTAAGGCAGACAAAAAAACACTTTTAGAATATATTCCACTTTTTCTCATTCCATAATTTTTACTATTTAACCTTTTAACTTATTAACCATTAAACCTTTTAACCTTTTAATCTTCACTTCCTTCTCCGACAGGGCGGGGCGGGAATGACAAAATGCTTGATTTGAAATTTTCACACAGCCTCTGAAATCATTGGCTGTATTCTAACTATTTGTTAAGTAGTGAATAAAACATTAGCCTTTGTAAAGGAAATTTACTGTTTTTTTTACTATTTACTATTTAATATTTCTTATATATTGTCTGAACTTAACTGAAGTCAAGACTAAAGTCAGGACTAAAGTTAGGATTTTTAACTGAAACTACATAGTATTGAAAAATATTGAAACCCATCGTTCAGGATTACTGACCCGCCTTGGTCTTTTTACCGCAATTTTAATAGTCGTCAGCTCAATGATTGGTTCCGGTGTATTTAAAAAAATCGCACCAATGTCTTCTGAACTCGGCTCTGCGGGATTAATTCTGCTGTGCTGGCTCATACCGGGAATTATCACACTTTTCGGTGCTGCTACAAATGCAGAAGTTGCAGGACTTATCGCTGAACCTGGCGGACAATATGTATATTTTAAAGAAATGTACGGCAAAGCATTCGCATTCCTCTTCGGATGGTCGTGCTTTTCGGTTATCCAATCCGCTTCGATATCTTCGATTGCCTATGTGTTCGCTGAATCTGTAAACGCGGTCTTTCCGTTACCACACCTTAGTCGGAATCTGGATAGTTTCTCTCTTTTCGGTATTTTCACACCGCTGCATAATTTTGGTGTAAAAGGACTTACAATAATAACAATACTTTTTCTCACAATTGTAAATTACTTCGGTGTTATATTCGGCGGATATCTGAACAATTTTTTTACTGTTTTAAAAACACTCGGCATTGTTCTTATTGTGTTCTTCGCCTTCACAATCAGTGACGGACAAATATCCAATGTATCGCCGGTACTCGAAGCGGATAATTTTCAATATAATACATCTCTCGGATTATTCGGTGCTATGTTTGCTGCTATGCTTGCAGCCCTCTGGCCCTATGACGGATGGAATAATATCGGGTTTCTCGGGGGTGAAATAAAAAATCCAAAACGCAATATACCTTTATCACTTATACTTGGTGTGGCTATAGTAATTGTAGTATATCTTCTTGCAAATTTTGCATATATGTATATTATGCCCGTAGAAGAAATAATAAAACTTTCGAAGGAAAATCCGCATAGCATTATCGCTGTTGAGGTAATAAGAAAATTCCTCGGAACTGCCGGAGCAGTCTTTATTTCCATACTTATTATGGTTTCTACTTTCGGAACAACAAACGGCACGGTACTTGCTTCCTCGAGGATATATTTCGCCATGGCAAACGATAAACTGTTTTTCCGCCCGGCTGGTAAATGTCATTCGAAATTCAGAACTCCCCATATTGCTCTGATTATTCAGGGAATATGGGCTTCTATACTTGTACTTTCGGGAACTTTTGACCAGCTGACGGATATGCTGATTTTTGCAGCATTTATTTTCTACGGAATGGGTGCTATTGGAGTCTTTGTGCTAAGGAAAAAAATGCCGGATACACCAAGGCCTTATAAAGTTTTCGGTTATCCGTATATTCCCATAATTTTTATTATCTTCTGCGTAGTACTTGTGGTTGTAACAATTATCCAAAAACCGCGTGACGCAGGAATAGGACTTGCTCTTGTTCTAATTGGAATACCATTCTACCTCATATGGAACAGAAAAATTAAAAAAGAAACCGCGAAGGGACGCAAATAAAAGTAACCGTGAATAGTCGCCAATAATAAAAACCGCAAAATGAAGCGAATTAAAAAATGCGGATGGTCCCCAATAA
>VGWA01000008.1 GCA_016873795.1 Ignavibacteria bacterium | reverse complement strand
ATTTAATTTGTTTGTCAAAATTAGTTTAGAACAATGGTTAAATGAACCTTTTAAGCCTCCAGGCAAGGAAATTGAAGAAATACAGCTAAAAATATTTTAAACTCCAAAAATAATAAGGGGGGTTTGTTTTAAAATATCCTCTATTTAACGAAAAATCTGTCCAAAATCGATTGTTTTTTATGTTTTATTCAAGTTCCATTTTTATTTTGGACAGCAGTGCACCTGATTTAATTTAACATTCCTCTTCATTAGTATCTTTCTTCGCAGTTCTGATAATAATAATATGAACCGTCACCGAGAGTGCAATAATAATTAAGATGATTCTTACAAAAATATTTTCTGTTGCAAACAAAGCGGAAAGAGAAATAGTAATCCATAATAATGAGACCGAAATAATTTTCACTTTAAGGGGAACGCCTTTGCGTTCCAGATAATTTTTTACATAGCATCCGAAGAATTTATTATTCAAAAGCCAGTTATAAAACCTTAACGAACTCCTTGCATAGCATGCAGCAGCAAGCAGGAAAAAAGGGGTTGTAGGCAGAAGCGGCAGAAAAATTCCGATTATTCCGAGCCCGGTAGAAATTGTTCCCGCAATAATTAATAATCCCCTGACCAAAGGATTCGGAGTTAAATTATCACCGGCTGAATAATTACCGCCTGTTTTATTACTTCTTTTATTTAATTGATTGGTTTTAAATTGCAGATTAATAATCCTTTTTGGTTTTAATTAACTGTAACAATAAAAAATAACAACTTATAATAAAATAAATTAATTTAGCAATATTTAAAAAAATGTAAATCTGAGAAATGTGTAATTTAACTTATATTGAACAGAATTTTTGCAAAATCATCTGATATTGCAAATTATACAGAAATTCTTCCCAGTATATTTTCATATACTTCTTTCACAAGATATTTCGATGCCAATGTTCTGAATTCATCGTCATTCATAAGGCGTTTAAATATTTCTTCATTTCCTTCCATTCTTTCGACAAATAACCTTTCCAGCATTTTATCAAATACGTAAGAAAAATTTTCAAGTTTATTTACTTTTGCCGCCTGCTGCAGCTCTTCATTAGCAATAGCTGTCTCCTTCACCTGTTCAAAAAATAACTGGTCTGCAACTGTAAAATTTGTACCAAAGCGTTCATTCAAGACTTCAATAATCTTTGATAAATGTACTTCTTCGTCAATACTGCCCGTCCCAACTTCAACCGGTCCGATAATAGGTGCTGCTTTACCGTCTTTTAACGATATACTTCCTTCTGCAATCTTCTGAATCCTGTAATATTCCAGAGCAACATCGTCTCCTAAAGCAATAACCGTACCTGAATTTCTTCTCGGCAGTTTTCTTATCAAATTTCGGAGAAATATATACAGCTTTTCAAGTTCCGAATCACTATAAGGAATTACCTGCGACAAAAAATTATATAAATTTAAAAATTCTCTGATTTGCTTTTTAATTGTTTCCTGTTCTTCAAGAGGTTTAAGTTCATAACTCTGAACTACGGGGTCTAATATTGCATTGAGTAATTTATGTTCCTTGTTTCATAATTCTTTATTTGTATTAAACCAAACCTTGCAGAACTCATCAATGTCTTTTTTGAAAAACATACGGTAATCCAATAAAGTATTCTCAAGATTATATAACAATTGCGTGTCTGTTATTTCACCGAATTCGGTATATTCATAATACGGTTTAAATGATTCGAAAATTTCATTCCTATCATTAACGAAATCCAGAACAAATGTATCAATTTTTCCGGGATGTATTCTGTTTAATCTCGAGAGTGTCTGAACTGCCTGCACACCCGACAACCTTTTATCAACATACATAGTATGCAGTAGCGGTTGGTCAAACCCCGTCTGATATTTATCCGCAACAATCAAGACGCTGTATTCATAAGATTCAAATTTATCCGGTAATTCGCTTTCCTTAATTCCTTTATTCATTCCGACTTCAGTATATTTTAAATCCGGGATATCAGGGTCTTCCACTATCCCCGAAAAAGCAACCAGTGCTTTCAAATCCTTATATTCTTTTTCCTCGATATATTTATCGATTTCCTGTTTATATCTTACAGCATGAAGTCTCGAACCCGTAACAATCATCGCTTTTGCTCTCCCGCCGATTTTACTTTTTGTAAAACTCCTGAAGTGTTCAATTATAATTTCGGTTTTTTGCCTCAGATTATGCGGATGCAAACTTAAAAATCTTGTCAGTGCTTTTGCGGTTTTTCTTCCCGGAACTTTGGGGTCGTCTTCGATTGATTTTATCAGTTTAAAAAATGTTTTATAGGTTGTATAGTTTAATAAAACATCGTGTATAAATCCTTCTTCTATCGCCTGCCTCATACTGTAAAGATGAAAAGGCGATTTCCCGTTTTCGCCTGCTTCATCAAAGACAACTTCGGTTTTAAATTTCGGAGTAGCGGTAAAAGCAAAAAAACTTAAATTCGGCTGCTTTCCCCGTTTAGCCATTTCTCTTATTAGTTCTGCTTTCTCTTCTTCTGTCAGATTTTTTTCATCCAAATCCAGAATTTGCTCGGCAACGATTGCTTCAATTCCGTCTTTATTCAGAATCTTTTTCAGTTCCGTTGCCGTTTCCCCGCTCTGCGAACTGTGAGCTTCATCCACGATTACCGCGAATCTTTTCCCTTTTGTTGCAATCTGCAGTTTCTTCCCTTCTTTTTCAAATTTTTCAAGTGTTTCGGCAATGAAAGGAAATTTCTGTAATGTTGATATAATTATCGGTACTCCCGCAGAAAGGGACTCTGCAAGTTGTTTAGTATCTTCTTCGATTTTTTTCACTACTCCGTCAACGTGTTCGAACTGGTATATCGTATCCTGTAATTGCTTGTCCAGAACTCTTCTGTCAGTAATCACTACCACGGAATGAAATATTTTTTCGTCATTTTTATTGTGAAGACTCGCAAGATGATAAGCCAGCCACGCAATAGAGTTTGATTTTCCGCTTCCGGCAGAATGCTGAATTAAATAATTATGTCCCGAACCGTTCACTTTTGCGTTTGCGACGAGTTTTCTTACAACATCAAGTTGATGATAGCGCGGAAATATTAAAGTTTCTTTTTTCTTTTTGATTACGCCTTTATCGGTATATACCTTTTTTTCCGTTATTTCAAGATGCAGGTATTTTCCGATTAAATCCGTTAAACTATCTTTAGTCAGAACAACTTCCCATAAATATGCCGTCTTGTAATTATCCTCCACGACAGGATTACCCGCTCCGAAATTATTTCCTCTGTTAAACGGCAAAAAGAATGTATTTTCCCCGTCAAGTTTCGTCGTCATATATACCTCATCGGTGTCTACCGCAAAATGCACTAATGTTCTTTTCTTAAACTGAAATAATAATTCCCTTGAATCGCGTGTTTTTTTATACTGGGTTTTGGCATTTTCCACCGTTTGTCCCGTTAACGGATTTTTCAGCTCCATTGTTATTACGGGAATACCGTTGACAGAAATTACAACATCCACAGATTGTCTTGGATTCGAACTGCTGAAATATACTTGCCTGTATATTTTTACAATGTTCTTTCCGTAATCCGACCATGCATCGGGATTAAGATTTGTATTTGGTTTAAAATAGGCAAGTTGAAATGTTTTTCCGTAACATTTAAATCCGTGCCTTAACACATTCAATGAACCTTTATTATCCAGTTCTTTTGTTAGTGCCGTAATTACAATTTCTTTTGTTTTCTCTCCGTTATATTCGTATAAATATTTCCATTTTTCCGGCTGTGATTTTTCAAGAAATTCTATGACGTCTTCGGGAAAAAGAGCATATTTAATATCATATTTATCCGAATCACCCTTTAAATATCCGTGAGCAAGAAAATATTCCTCAATCGCCTCTTCAAACCTGATTTCGGTATGTTTTTTCATATATTTATATTAAAATGCAAATAATTATTCAAATAGGTAATAATTACTCAATTTTACTTAACATAGGTAATTTTCGTCTTAAATTACTCATATAAATTATATCTATGCACAAAATTTACGATTTTTTACGCATAGGTCACAATCTATGGGTAAATTTCCTGATTTTTTACGCATAGGTCTGAAGCTATGCACAAATTTTCTGTTTTTTTGTGCACTGCATTAGCAAAATATTTCAAGAAACGAACACGGTCTAAAATGAACTTCATTTTCCCAATGTGGTTTAATATATGTTATATTAGACCACATTATAAAAACGAGGTCTGAAAGGAACCAAATACTTAACTGCTTAAAATATCAAATAATTGTCTGTTTATATAAATAACTTCTTTCCCGACTTTTTCCGGAAATAAAATATTCAACTTTGTATAATAATAAAACTATTTACAGATTATTAATATCAAATAAATATCTTGGAAATATTTCTTTGTTATTTTCAATTCCTACTACAGATTGATTTGCACAGGAAGAAAATTTTAAATATCCGTCCATAGTTGGATAATCTTCAATGGTTTCTTCAAAAGGAATTTCAGTATGTTTTTTCACAATATTTTATTAATTCGTATTTGTTGAACCGATTTTTTTTATAAAATATCCTCCTGTTTTTGTGCTGCCTTTGAATTCAATTAAATCTTTTTTCTTTAATTTACCAATCCACTTTTCAATAGTTCGTTCAGGAATTTTTATTTGCTTAGATATTTCGGGAATTCTTAATCCGGGATTTCTTTGTATAACTTCATATAATAATTTTATTCCCCCGCTTACTCCCCCATTTACTCCCCCAAGTTGGGGGAGTAAATTTTTTTTCCTTCTGAAAGTAGTAATAAATATATCAGATATAGATTCAAATTTTGTTTCAGGTTCTTTTTCGAGAATTAGGGAAACACCTCTGCCTTTGCGTTCTCCAAGATGAGCCCTGTTAAAAATATCTGCAAGAAGCTCATTTCTCCTTTTTGATAAGTGTCTTTTAATAATATCGTCTAAAGTTAGTCCTCCAAATATATTGCCCGGATTTCTGATTTCCAATCTATCTTGAAAAATATTTATATAAATAAAGTCAGGGTTGTAATAATCTCTATGGAGAAATGCGTTAATTAAACTTTCGCGCAGAGCTTCTTTATCAATCTCCGGAACATCATCTCTATATAATCCTTTTACTTTCATACCAATATGAATATTTTGCAGTATGTATTTCTCTGCTTCCTCAAGCAGATAAAATATATCCCCTTCAAACTTTTTTTGGTCAAGTATTGTAGTTGTTTTATCTGTTGCAAATACTGCGCAACTTAAAAATGTATTTGAATAAAATTTTTCTGGATTTTTACCGAATAATAGTACCGCCGCATTGGTCAGTTGTAAATTCTGAATAAGATTCAGTGATTCCATAATATCCCTGCTGTTCGTGAATTTAATTCCGGCAATATTACAGAATATTTTTACTTTTTGTACATCAATATCATTTATTTTCGCTCTTAAATTAACGGTTTTATCCCATCTGTGGTCTTTGTTCTTCAGGATATAATTTTGTAATTCACCGGAAGACATTTGTTTGTCTTCATCTGCAACACGGATATAATATCTTCCGTTTGCTGAATATGGAACCTGATGCCCTTCAAAAGAAACTCTGATTACGTCAATGGATTTAATCTTTACCATTTCTATTATGGGATAAATTCTTGGTTCAATTTTATTTGATATTGCTTGAGAAATATCCCTGAGTGTTTTTTCCGAAATTGTATTTTTAACAGGCGAACTGTCGGATTTCATCCCAAAATACAAGATACCTTTTCGATGCTTGTTTAATATTGCGGATATTGAAATTAGCGACTCTTTTAATTCGCTTGTTGACTTTTTAAACTCAATATTTTCAGATTCTTTTAATTTCATTTTTATTTTCAGGCTTAAAATTTCTTACGTCTATTTTTCCGGTAACCGCCGCTGTAATTAATGCGGAACGGTATTCTTTGAGTTTTTCAAGAGCTTCGTTGATATTCAATTCTAATTCTTTTAAGGGTGCTAAATTATTCTCAATATAACATAAAATTTTTTCTTGTTCTTTTAAATCAGGAAATATGAAGGGAGTAGCTTTTACTTTTTCAGCAGTATAATGAGATATTGTAGCAGTATTGCAAATTATATTGATATTACCACTCATTTTTAAGAAATATAGCCAATAGTATAAATATTTGGTTATTGATTTTGGATTATTCAAATTTCGTGCTCGAATTAAAGCATTTTGATAATACATTTCAAAATAATATTCACATATACAACTTCTTCCAACATCTCCCCCCTCGCTAATTAATAAATCTCCCTTTTGCAATTTTAAATCATTTAATTCTTTTGGGCTAAAATACATTTCATTTAAATCGCTTGTATCAATTTTATCCCAAAAGATATTAGCAGCTCTTAAATATGGCTTTATCATATCATTTTCATCTTTAGGTTCTGGTTGAAGCATCTTTCCAAGTTTTATATAAAATTCATAATTTATTTTAGAAATTGTAAAATGCTCCGGTATATCTCCAAGCCAATCAATTCCGGAGGGTTTCATTTTTACATCAGGATTCAAACCTTTTGTAACTGCTTTGGTAATTAACGCTATTCGTTTTTCTTCAAGAAGTTCGAGCAGTTTTTCTTTTTGCTCAATCAGTTCATCTATTTGAGCAGTTTTATAATCAAGAAAATCAGCAATTAATTTTTGTTCTTCAAAATTAGGTATAGGCAATAAAATGTTATTTAATATATTAGAATTAATGTGGGGTATTCCCATACCTATTGTAAAATTTTTTAGAATTACTTCCATACTTTTTAATACATACCAATAATACTTATTATTATTGTTATTGATAAAAAATAATTTCGCCATAGTCGAAGAAAGCACACCATCTTTACCCATAATAAATTCACCGGCATTAGAGCCATCCCATAGTAATAATATTTCACCTTCTTTTACAAGAACATAATTTGAATAATCTTCTATAAAAAAAAGCTTTTCATTATTTCCTCTCAAATAATCCATGGTTAGATATACTTTTGAATCTTTTTCAGAGGTGATTAATTCCTTAGGATTTATTCCTTTTTGATATTTAAATAGGAATTTGAATTTTTTATAATTCCATCTACTTTTAAATCTATTTGTAAATGTGATTTCCATTTAAACTTATCGGTTTAAATTTTCAACAATGCTAATTATTTTTTCTTCTATAATTTTAATATCATGTTCTATCTCCTCCAACTCTCTCGGCGGCTTATAGACATAAAAATGCCTGTTAATAGGAATTTCATATCCGATTTTCGTTTTTTTGTAATCAATCCAGGCATCGGAAACGTGCGGAAGAACCTCCTTTTTCATATACTTCTCACAATGTTCTTTTATTAATTCAATTAACGGCTCTAAATCAAGTTTAACTCCATAATCGAGCGGAAGCGGTAAAGTTATATTTTCGGGTAAATCAATATTTTCAAAATCCCTTAATTCGGAGTCAGGTTCCGGATTGCCTTTGCTGTCTCTGCATATTTCTGCTGTCGGGTCTTTCTCGGATAATGCATTTAAGATTGCTTTTTTTAAAAAACTATCGAACTCAATATTATTTTCATATAAGGTTTTTTCCAAAATCTTAATGAAAATTTCCCTGTCTTTATAGACTTTATTTTGACTCATTTTACCGAGTGCATTTATCAAATCTTCCTGTTTCTTTCTTCCCGCTTCTTCTTCCTCTTTTATTTTTGTTTTATCTTTTTTCTTTTTGCTTTCTGATAATAAAATAAATGCGGGTTCTTCTTTTAATCTCTGAACTCTTTCATCACTTGCCTGAAAATTCAATCTCAAAGGTCTTTCAACTGTAACTTTTATATATCCGAATTCTCTGTTGTCAAATATTTTACTGCATATTTTAATTTCGGTTTCTCCGTTTGCCGTCACTTTGCGTTCTGCGTTATGTCTGAATTTTCCGTACAGTTTTGTTATTTCTTCAATATGCTCTTCCGATAATTCGTTTCTCTTATTGCCCAGACTTTTTTTCATTTTCCGGAAATGTTTTGTTGCATCAATAAGAAGAACTTTCCCTTTTCGTTCTTTTGGTTTTCTGTTTGTTACAAACCAGATATAAGTAAAAATTCCCGTATTATAAAAAAGTTGGTCAGGCAGTGCAACGATGCAATCAAGCCAATCGTTTTCTATTATCCATCTTCTGATATTGCTCTCTCCCGAACCGGCATCACCCGTAAATAACGGAGAGCCGTTAAATATTATTGCAATTTTTGAACCTTCTCCGCCTTTTTCCTGCGGCTCTTTCATTTTTGAAATCATATGAAGAAGAAAAAGCAAAGAGCCGTCATTGATTCTCGGTAACCCGGGACCGAACCTGCCGTCAAATCCCAAATCTTTATATTCTTTTTCAACAACATCTTTTTGAGGTTTCCATTCG
Source organism: Ignavibacteria bacterium (assembly GCA_016873795.1). Taxonomy (GTDB): domain Bacteria; phylum Bacteroidota; class Ignavibacteria; order Tepidaquicellales; family Tepidaquicellaceae; genus VGWA01. Next base: position 42,410 of record VGWA01000008.1, on the reverse strand, counting down.
ACTCCGAAAGGAGGATTTGCAAGCAAATAATCGAATTTCTTATCGGGATGTCCGTCAGATGTTTTTCCGTCTCCGAGCGTATCACCGAATATTATATTGCTTACTTCCTCGTCTTTTATAAGCAAATCGGATGTACAGATTGCATAAGATTCTTCATTATATTCCTGCCCGAATAAAACAACATTTGCCTTGCTGTTTTGACTTTTGATGTATTCTTCAGATACCGACAGCATTCCGCCTGTTCCGCAGGCAGGGTCATAAATAGTTTTCACTATTCCTTCCTTATAAATATCTTCTTCCCCGGTATAAAGTATATGTGCCATTAACCGAATGACTTCCCTCGGTGTGAAGTGGTCTCCCGCCTCTTCATTTGCCTGCTCATTGAACTTTCTTATTAATTCCTCGAAAATGTATCCCATATCAATATTTGAAATAACATCGGGATGTAAATCAATATTTGCAAATTCCTGTATGATTAAATAAAGTCTGTTTGCTTTATTTAATTTATCAATTTCCTGTTCGAATTTGAAATTATCAAATATATCCCTTGCTATCTGTGAAAAGCCATTAATATAATTTACAAGATTCTTCGCTATATGGTCGGTATCTTCAAGCAGTTTTTTAAATGTGTATTTACTGATGTTATATAACGGTTGTTTTCTGTCTTTTGAAGCAAATTTTGCAAGAGCCGTATGCAAAGCATTATCTTTAAATCCTTTCGCTTTCAAGTCCTTATATTTAGCAAGAACTTTTTCTTTATTTGGTTCAAGAACGCAATCGAGCCTTCGTAAGACCGTCATCGGCAGCATAACCTTCCTGTATTGCGGCGGTTTGTAAGGTCCCCGCAATTTATTCGCTATATTCCATATAAACCCGACTAAATTCTGATGATTAGACATAGTAATTTTACAATTTAAATATTATTCAACTTCGGCATACCATCCGGTATTTTCTTTATTCTTTATTGCATTCCGAATAAGTTCGTAAGAGCGTCTTACAACATTTACTGCAGGTTTAACATCTGCTTTTCCCTTAACATAGAACCTTCCCCATTTTTGACCGTATGTACCTTCTTCCGATACAGGTTCGACATTTTTTATTTTTTTACCGGCAGTAAATAATGTAATCCTCAATCCTTTTTTCTGAATTTTTACATTAAAGAAGACCTTTTCAGGCGAATAATAAAATACACCTGATTTAACTACTTTCATCCATACATTTTTATTAATTTTTTTTGCCTGTTGATTGAACGATTCGAATAATTCTTTTGAAGAACTGTAATTCTTATATAAATCCTCTAAATTATACTCGCTGATTTCGGTTACCTTGTCGGGCTCTTCTATAACCTGATTGGGATAATTCAAATACTCATTTTTTAATTCTATTACCTCTATATCCTTCGGACAGTTTTTCCAGTCATGCTCCCAGCAGACAATCATATCGCATTTTGTTCCTTTCTGCATGCTTCTGAGATGACCGTGTCTTTCAAAGTCTGAAGATTTAAACTCGAATTCTATATGAACCTCTTCCCATTGTCCTCTGCCTATATATCTTTTTGCTATGCAGTCAGGGAATCCCTTTCTTATTGTTTCTATGTACAGATTTAAATCATTCGTAAGTTTTGAAAACAGAAAAATGACCCCGTTTTCCTCAACAGGGGCATATACCAGTCCCCTGAAATTTATTAATTTTCCTACGATATTTTTTCTATTCATAATAAATTATTTGAATTAAAATGTCTTTAGCTTTCAGATAAGTATTGATTGTTTTTCTGTATAAAAAAAATTTGAGAATCTTATCAAAAACATTATCTTTATAAGTTCTACATAATTTCGTTAATTCTGTATAATAGTTTTGCTCTGAAAAATAAAGTAAAAATAATTACTCGTTTAATAAATGCAAAAATTTTAAAACGAAATTTCGGCGTATTTATTTTATTTATAAAAAATTTCTACATCTTTTTCTTTCAGGTACACCACAAACCTTAATCCGTTTCATACAACATCTTATCTGTTATATATTAGAAGAATAAAAATTACTTATTTATTCGGTATATTTTGCTTTTTATACTTTACTCCACAAGTAAAACAATCCGAAGAAACCGAATATTACAAAAAGTAACATATAAATAACATAAACCGGAAGTTGTTTTTTAGATACAGGGCTCAGATTATTTTTCCCGAGCAGAATCCATCGCATTATAGACATTATTCCGAAATAGATATAAACAGTACAAACGAATATTCCGAATGGAATTGTCCATCCGGTTTTCAGCAAACTACCGATTACAAAAATAATCCCTGCTATCAGGAAAGACATATCGGCAATTGCAATCGCTTTTTCTTCGAGATAGAACCACTTATACTGAGGTTCAAATGTTTTTTCTTCCATAAATCCTATTTTCTTGTGAAAATTGGGTGCTATAAGCTGTACAAGTTGAGAAAAAGGTCCCAGAATCCAAAACAGGATAAAAATTAAAAGAAACCAGATATCGATGTTCATAATAATTTATTTAAATTTTTTAAATTTATCAGTTGACGATATTTACAAAAAAATTTATTACTATTCCGTGTAATTCGGTAAATGTTTATTTGTCTCTCAGTAAAACTACCTTATTTTCAAAATGCATCGACTTATGACTGCTTATTTACTTTTTTTGAATACTGCGGTCATTTCTTTTCTTACTATGAACCCTAAAATTTTTGCTATGATTCTGTTAAATATATTTATTCCCTCATCATAATAATAGTCGCTGTCAGCCCACCCTTTTTCTATCCATATATTTCTGAAATGCTCTGAAAATCTGGTCTCCTCCCTCAGCGATGCAAATATCATCAAATCATAAAGATTCGGTTTGGGTTTTTCTTCTGAAACTAAATCCTGATTATACGAGTTTGCCGTCTTTTCGACGACTTTAACAATTTTTCTCCTGTATTTCTCTAAATTGTTTTTATAGTCTATCAGTTCGACAAGTTTTTGTGATACGTGCGCACCCCAGCAGGTTGCAATTGTAGTAAGATATTTGGATACCGCTTCCGCTCCCATACCTCCGACAGTCGTAACAGTTACAGCATTTTTTCCTATTAATGCCGGCTCGTGGCAGTTAAAGCTCATTCTGTCAATGAAATTTTTCATTATTCCGGGAACATGCTGATTGTACCCGGGTGAGGCAAGAATAAAACTGTCAGCCGATTTTAGTTTTTGAAATATCAGCTGAACATCGTCTTTAACCGGGCATTTCTCCACTCCCTTCAGAAGACATGCATGGCATCCCCTGCACATTTCAATTTTATAATCTTTTAAATGGATAAAATCGAAATCTATCCGCGAATTAATTTCAGATAACTTACGAGTAAATTCTTCGCAAAATTTATAAGTGTTTCCCCTGCGCGGACTTCCGATAATAACAAGTACTTTTTTATCGTTGTTTGTTTTATTCATCTTAGAATAATAATTTTTTATTTGCAAATCAGCATTATTTTTATGTAATATAATTAATACATAAGTTTTATACAATATATTTGATTTATATTATTTCATTTTTTTAACAGATTGAAAATATTAAATTAATTTTATATGATATTCCCTGCTTTATACATTTTAATATACTATAATAAAAATTAAATTTTTCCTTTAAAGTAATTCAGATTTATATTATAATTACCAAAAAACTAAATAAAATTAGAATATGAAAATAATTTTCAATGACGAGCAGTATTCATTTGAAATGCTGAGAGCAATTTCGCAGATGTATTATAAGGGTGCCGATATCGGAGAGTGTTTAAGTACAGGATACAGAATAAAAGAAGGAGACGACGAAAGCTGGTACAGTGAATGGTACAGGACAGCGGAAAGGATATTCAATTACGGGGAAGAATCTTATGCAAAAAAACATTACGTAAGCGCGCGGGAATGTTATTTACGTTCGACTAATTATTACCGTACGGCAGAATTTTTTTTACACAGCAATACAGACGACCCGCGAATAGTCGAATTGTGGGAGAAATCAAGTTCTTCTTTCGCTAAAGCAGCCGGATTATTCGATCCTCCTTTCGAACATATAGAAATACCTTACGAAGACACTACACTGCCTGCATACTATATGAAATCAGAAAGAAATAATTGCCCAACAATTATAGTACAAACGGGATTTGACGGGACACTCGAGGAACTATGCATAGGACACGGCTTCCCGGCACATGACAGAGGTTATAATTTCCTTGCTTTCGAGGGACCGGGACAGGGCAGAGTCCTGAGAAAACAAAAACTTTATTTCAGATATGACTGGGAAAAAGTCATAACACCAATAGTTGATTATGTTTTATCAAGAAAGGAAACCGACCCGTCACGCATCGCATTAATGGGAATAAGTTTCGGCGGATACCTTGCACCGAGGGCAGTTGCTTTTGAACACAGAATTGCAGTATGCATTCCGAACGGCGGAATTTACGATTTTATGGGAACGATGGAGCAGAGCAGCGGAATTCCGAGAGAACAAATAGTGGAATATGCAAAATACAGTCCTGAAGAATTCGACCGTGCTACATTCGAATTTATGAAAAAAGATACGACTTCGAGATGGGGAATGAACGACGGGATGTGGAAATTCAATTGTAAAACTCCGCACGAATACGTGGAAAAAATTTCTCACTACCGGATGAAAGATGTTGCTGAAAAAATAAAATGCAGAATGATAGTAATAGATTCGGAATCTGATAAACTAATAGGCGGGCAGGCACAAAAACTTTATGACGCATTGAAATGTCCGAAAGAGATGCTGATATTTACAACCGAAGAAGGAGCGGAGGAGCATTGCCAGATAGGAGCCGCCGCGCGTTCGAATCAGAGGATATTCGACAGGTTAGATGAAATTTTCGAAAACCGTATATAATTCTTTGGTACAATCGAACTAATCCGTGGAATAAAAAAATCCTCTAAAGCATTGCTTTAAAGGATTTTTCGGGTGCCCGAGATCGGAATCGAACCGATACTCACTTTGCAGTGAACAGGATTTTAAGTCCTGCGCGTCTACCTGTTCCGCCACCCGGGCGATTAACTATTTATTGTAAAATTAAATGTTTTGTCTTTTACATTCAATCCACAAAAAACAGTTTTTCGACTGTTATTTTAAAAAAAATTTTTTATGAACACTGATTCTGACAGATTGTCGCTGATGAGGGATGACATCAGAGTTGAATTTATATAAAAAATAAAATCAGAGGTATGATTAAAGATCCTGAAACAAGTTCAGGATGACAGCGGGAACAAAGGGTAAATGGCAGGAATGTTCAGGATAATAGAGAAAAGTTATATGAACACTGATTCTGACAGATTGTCACTGATGAGGGATGACTATGTATTTAAATTTATATTACACTTAAAAAAGCCTTTTAATTTGGTGCAACTAACGTAGTAACATTTATTTCAGGGGGATTTTTGAGATGTTTTTTAACGGCACATAAATCCGCTGCATTTATCAGGGCATCTTTATATTTTTCCGGAAAATCGGCCGGGAGTTTTATTTCCAGGTCGATTTTATCTATTAATCCAAGATTTGAATTATAGTTCATAGACTGAATGATTCTAATATCATCAGTCGGAATGTTTCTTTTGTCGCAAAAAGATTTTATGTAAATTCCGGCACAGGTTCCGATTGAGGCAAGAAATAAATCAAACGGTGCAGGCGCGCTTCCGTCGCCGCCTGATTTTAACGGCTGGTCGGTATTTATTATCAGTCCGTTGTAATTTGCAATTACTTTTTTTTTGCCTTCGAAATAAATTTCCATATTCATAATAGTCGTTTGTTTTTAATTAAATTATATTTAACTGAAAAAGTGTTAATACGGTTCAAAATTCAGTTCTTAATATAATCCCACTATTGTATGCCAAACAAGTTCAGGATTAAAAACAGATTTCCACCCCGAACTAAAATCGGGATATCTGCTACGCTCCGACTTGCGAGGGAATGAGAGGGAATTGGATAGCCCAAAAACAAAAGGCATTCATGACAATAGTCGTGGGCTGGATTTTATTAATATAAAACCGTTAAAACGGTTCGGGTCTTGTGACGTTTTCTTTTCCCACGACTTAAGTAGTGGGCTGTAATAAAGTCACTGGTTACAGGAGGGGGTTAGTTTTTTATATTTTCGTTGACCCATTTCATAAAACTTGCAATATTTACCCTGTCGTAAACATCGTTGAAATATGAATACAGGTTGTTCATTATCTCATATTCACTTTTATTTGTTTTTTTCAGCAAGGCATAATAGTTGCCGAGTTCTTCTCTGAGTTTTTCCTCTTCGGCAAATCTCAGAGTAAATTCACTTATTAATTCGGAAGTTTTGTTGGTACTGTCATAATAATAAAGCAAAACGGATTTTATATCATCAGGATTAATCATTACACCGTTAACTCTGAAAATAGTTTCTTTATCAAGTATAAGAGTATCCCCGTCGAATCTGAGTTTTGCGTTGATTGTGTCATTATTATAGAAATATCTGATATAGAAAAATTTGTCGCCGTTCATCGGAAAATCATCGGTATCCACGAGAATTCTTGTCTCCCCTATTATATAATACACTCCCCGGAATTCATCCGCCAGAGAAAAAGTAATATCCCTTGTAAAAATATTTCCGCTTTGTTTCAAAACATCATTGACCATAAAAATCAATTCGCTTTCTGTACGTTTATTCGGTTTAAGAGTGAATCTTCCTTTTGCAGTGCTGTGAACAACAACAACATTATCTTCATTCGAGAATATAAGGTTATCACCTGAACAAATTTCGTCGTTAATTGATATTATTGAACGGTTTTTTTCGAGCAGAACATCCCCTTTGACTTTTATTACCGTATAACAATCCTGTGCAAAAGAAACCTGAAGAAGTGAAAATATTAAAAACAGGAACAATGAAATTATTTTCATAATATTTTAATTTAAGTTGTAATTTTTACTTACCCATTCGGTAAAGAATTCCCCGTTGATTTTCCCGTAAAGGAAATTTGCATAAGAATATAAATCATTGATTAAATTGGGAGCCGAAAGTTCATCATTCTTTACTATTTTCAGATAATTATCTATATCGGTTTTTAATTCGTCTTCGCTGATGAAATTCAATTTAAATCTATTTATCAGCTTTCTGTTTTCGGTGTTTTTTTCCGTATAAAATAAACTTACCGAACCGATATCTTCAGTGTTAACCGGACAATCCTCTTTGTTAAACAGATTATCTTTATCGAGAATCAAAGTATCACAGGAAAACGGAATATCAACCGAGATATTTTTTTCACCGCAGACATAATTCAGGGTGAAACAAAACTTTTCATTCATAGGAAAGGAAACGGGGTCAACTGGCAGTCTGAGAGTGCCTACTACACAATAACGGTTTCCCGAGAATTCCGGCATCACGGGAATATCGAATTCAAAACTTTTCGTCATTAGTGTCGAAGTACTGTTTCTTATTATGTCATCAACAAGATATACAAGTTCGTTTTTACTCGCCTTGTACGGTTTCAGAGTAAACCTGCCTTTTTTTGTGCTGTGAACGACAACTACACTTTTGGCATCCTTAAAAATCAGATTATCGTTTGAACACAATTCGTCGTTCACCGCCACTGCTTTCCCTGTTTTTTCCACTTCCGCTTCGCCTTTAATTTTCAATACCGTGTAACAATCCTGAGGATAAACAAAACCAACCCGCAAAAACGCTACTAAAAATATCATTAAAAATATTTTCGGCATAAGTTTATTTTAAGTTTAAATTATTTTCGACCCAGTGCAGGAAATTTTCTTTATTAACTTTTCCGTAAATATCGTTAAAGTAGAAATAAAATTCGTTTTTTATCTCGTAATCGTTCCTGCCTGCTTTTCTTAATATAGTCAAATAGTTTCCGAGATTATCCTTCAGCTCATTTTCATGTATAAAGTTCAGATTGAATGTGTTTATAAGTTTTGATACTTTATTGACATTATCATAGTAATAAAGATTTACATTATTTAGATAATCAGAACTGAACACATCATCTTTAAGAATACCTTCTTTTTCTATTATCAGTGTATCACCGAAGAATTTTATTTTCCTGTACACAGTATCGCTGCCGGTTATGTAACTCAAATAAAAGAATTTATTTTCGTTCATAGGAAAATCCAGTTTATCTATTATAATTTTTGTTTCTCCGATTATACAATAATCTCCGCTGAATTCTTCTGCCAGCGAATTAGCTCCTCTTGTACTGAGATTGCTGCTTTGTCTGAGAATATCGCTTACGTAATATTCCAGTTCGTTATAATTTTGTTTCGTCGGTTTAAGCGTAAACCTTCCTTTATTTGTACTGTGTACGACAACAACACAATTATTATCGGAAAACAATACATTGTCGTTTGAACACAACTCGTCATTCACGGCAATATATTTTCCCGTTCTTTCCAGCTTTACGTCTCCTTTAACTTTTAAAACCGTATAGCAATCCTGTGCGGAAACCATTGCTGCAGTAAGCAAAATTATTATTAAATACAAAGTTATGTTCTTCATATTATTTAAATTTTAATTTTATGAAATATTTTTATTTTCGGTTTCGTTAATTATTTCCTCCTCTTTTTCCGTCATATCTACTTCATCCGTTATTTCCTGTTCTTCCTGTATATCAGGCTGTACAATATGTTTCTTCTTTCTGTAATAAGCAATTACATATTCAACGATTTTCAAATATAATGCAATTACAAGAATATTTATATGTATATTAAAAATAAAATAAGAAATTAAAGAAATAACCGCAAGGTAAACGACAAAACCCACATATTTTACTATAAAGTTTCCTATTTTATATTTAGTAATTGCGGCAATATATCTTCTTTCTGTTTTAACATGCGGAGAAAATAAATCCAGAGAAATCAGGAAATAACATATCAGCAGATAAAGTATAAAGAAATAATCTATAATGTTGTCTCTGTTAACAAGCGTAAGATAAGCGTTAAGCAGAATTATAGTGCCGGGCATACTTCCGAAAATCGTCTGATGCAAATCTCTTTCCTTGAAATCGCCCAGCATAATTATTTTTCCTTTAACCGTCTCCTGTATTATATTTTCATTCAAAGAAAGAAACTCACCGAGATGTACAAACGGATACGGGTCGGGAGAAACATCTTCCAGTATATCATAGTACCGAACCTTAAAGTCCAGCACCATAGTATTAAAACTGGGTTTTCCTCCCATAAAATACAAAAATCCGAATTTTTTCAGGAACCGGTTATGTGTCATTTCATACATTCTCAGCGGTAAACTTTTGATTGTGTCTTTGTACAGCAGTCTGAATTTAAGAAATGAATCGCTCATTACATCATAATCTGCAAATCCGTTTTCGACATCGAAGATCGGCAGTTCATAACTGCCGTCATCGTTTTCATGAAACGGAATGATAATGTTTTTCATTTTAGTGATTTGAGCACTCAGCAGAGAATCGTCGGGAGAAGGGTCTGCAAAAAAAATATCACAGATAACAAACTTATAATTATCAGGCTTCTTATTCAATATTTCAAAAAATCTTGCAAGTTTCTTCCTGTCCGTAATCGGCTGTTCCCCGACCGGAATTCCGTCATCGTCAAGTTTCTCGACAAGAACAGGGTCATAAGCAACATTAACGAACAGCAGCTCATCCCGTGCAGGTTTTGTATCGATTTTAAGAACAAGTTTTTTAAAAGCCGAAGTAATCTGTATAAGAGTCATTTCATCGCCGTAGATTAATCTCTGATTAAGCAGAAAAAGTGTAAGAAACAACATAGCAAAAGAATGCAAAACCGAAACAAAAATATGCCCTCTGATTCTTTTAGTGGTTTTGTCAATCTTTTTCCTAAAGAAACCCATTATTATAAAAATATCGTAAATTATATAAAAAATCATTGTAATTATTGTTCAATAAAAAGAAAAATGAAGGAAAAAGAATAATGTCATTTTAAGAAAAATCATATAATTAATTAATTTGACTTTAAAATAAAATTTCTATTTACGATTTTTTAGAATGCGATACAGAATAATCATAATTATTCTTTTTTTAATTCAGGCAGTATTTTCATACGCACAAAGCTGGGAAGAACTTTACAATTCTACAAAATCGCTTCTGGATTCGGGAAAATATGAAAGTGCAAAGTTAATATCCGAAAAAACATTAGAGGGAGCGAAGAACGAGTTCGGAGAAGAAAGCATCAATTATGCTTTATCACTTTCATTATATGGCGAAATTCTGAAGGAAGTCGGTTTATACAAAGAATCGGAGGATATGTATAACAATTCATTAGAAATATTCGAACGTTCAAAAGGAAAAAATTCGGAAGAGTATTCAAAGACTCTGAATTTATTATCGGAGTTATATATTTTCCAGAATCAGTATGAGAAAGCAGAAGCAATTTTAAAAGAAGCAATTTCTGTTCAATACTTATTAACCGGTGAAAAGAATATAAATTATGCCTTAATGACGGATAATCTTGCATATTTATACGATATGATTGGAGAGTTTGAAAAAGCAGAGTCATTATATGTAAAGGCAATTAATATATATGAAAAACTGTCAGCACAAAACAGTTTAAATTATTCTAAGGTATTAAGTAATCTTGCGGGTTTATATATGTATTCGGGATTATACTATAAATCGGAGCAGTTATATTTAAAAGCTCTCGGTTTAAAAAAGGATTTACTCGGAGAAAATCATCCTGAATATTCCAACACATTGAACGACATTGCATTTCTGTATCATACGATGGGTTACTATAAGAAAGCCGAGCCGTTATACAAAAGAGTTCTCGAATTAGACAAGGAATTAATAGGCGAAAATAATTTGAATTATGCAAACACTGTTAACAATCTGGGTTTACTATATTATGACATAGGTTCCTATGAGAGAGCAGAACCGCTTTTCAAACAATCTCTTGAAATAATCAAGGGGATTTTTTCAGAGAAACATCCAGAATATGCGAAGACGTTAAACAATCTTGCAGGATTTTATTATATGACTAATAACTATGAGGAAGCGGAAAAACTATATATTAAAGCAACAGAAATTTACAAAGAGTTATCCGGAGAAAAAAACATCGAGTATGCAAAATCCCTGAACAATCTTGCGGCAGTATATTATACAACAAATAATTACCGTCAGGCGGAGACTCTATTCATAAAAGCATCGGAAATCAGAAAATCTTTGCTTGGTGAAAATCATCCGGAATATGCGCAGTCATTGAATAACATCGCATTTTCAAAAATTGCAAGCGGAAATTACAAGGATGCAGAAAAGTACCTGCTTCAGGCATTAAAAATACGAAAAGAATCATTAGGTGAGAATCACCCTGATTATGCCATCTCATTAAAAAATCTTGCTTTGTTATATCAGCAGACAGGGCAATATGAATTATCACACAAATTATACAACGAAGCAAAGGAGAAAGTTACGGAAGTTCTCGGTAAAAATCATCCCTTTTATATAATATTATTGAATAATATGACATCATTACTGATGAATGAAGGGAAATACGACGAAGCAGGAAAATTATTAAAAGAGGCGAATCAAAATATTCAACAACAGGTATATACATATTTCCCGGGTTTAAGCGAGACAGAAAAACTAAATTTTTTAAAGAGAGTGAATTATCAACTTGACTTATTTTGCTCATACGTCAAAGAAAGGTATAACTTCGATAAATCGTTAATTGACGACATCACAAATTTAAGAATTATCTTCAAAGGGATAACCCTTACATCGAACTCAAGGTTGAAAAACATCATTAACAAAACAAATGATTCAAATTTAATAAGATTATACGACGAATTTATTACGACGAGAAAGGAGATATCGAAGGCATACACACTTTCGATAAAAGAACGAGAGGAACAGAATATAGACATCAGGGAACTCGAAAACAAATCTAAGGAAATCGAAAAGGAAATAGGACGAAAAACAACGGTATTAAAATCGGAGGAAGAAAAATTATACGAATGGAAACAAATACGGGATAATCTGAACGATGAAGAGGCGGTGATTGAATATTTCGATTTTCAATTATTCAACAAAAACTGGACTGATACTATAATTTATTGTGCTTCAGTAATAAAGAAAGGGATAGAACATCCGATATATTTGAATTTAAGTTCGATATATGAAATAGAGGAATTCCTTTCGTTTTCGCAGGAGAACACTTACAGTTATATCAGAAACAGTGAAACAAGCAACAAACTGTATAATTTATTGTGGAAACCTATAGAATCACATTTAGCGGGTATAAAAAGAATATATATATCGCCGACAGGTGTATTGAATAAATTATCTTTTGCGGCATTAATAGATTCCGAAGGCAAATATCTTGTTGACAGATATTCATTAGAATACATAAACAATTTGAAAGATATCACAGTAAAAAAAAGTGTAATTGAAGAAGAAAAGATAACTGACAATAATGCTGTTATATACGGCGGATTATTATATGATATTGATATCATAAAGCCGGAAGCGGAACAAATTGAAATCGTATCTGACGAAGAAGATTTCAAACCCGAAGGTAAATTCATAGTTGCTTTATCGGAAGAAAAAGGATACAGGAGATGGGAATATTTAGAAGGCACAAAAAAAGAAGCCGATAACATAAAAAATCTTTTACAGGAAAACAATTACGAGGTAATTGAATACAATTCGGAATTTGCCACCGAAGAGACTTTTAAAAATCTCAATTATCCGCACTCGCCTTTAATAATACACATAGCAACACACGGATTTTTCTTTCCCGAACCAAAAAAGAAATATGACATAGAGTCACAGTTAAAAGAATCCGGAAAAGTTTTCATGTACTCTGATAATCCGTTATTCCGTTCGGGATTAATATTTGCCGGAGCAAACCGTATATGGACAGGGGGAAAGGAAATAGAAGGATTAGAAAACGGGATTCTGACGGCATACGAAGTTGCAAACATGGATTTATCAAACACCGATTTAGTAATACTATCAGCCTGCGAAACAGGGCTCGGTGATATAAAGGGTGGAGAAGGGGTATTCGGATTACAGAGGGCTTTTAAAATTGCCGGAGTAAAAACACTGATAATGAGTTTATGGAAAGTTCCGGACGATGCAACCGTCGAATTAATGATGGAATTTTACAAAAACTGGTTAGTCAATAAAACGGATAAAGTAGAATCATTTAATCTTGCACAACGGAAGTTACGACAAAAATATTCAGAACCTTTCTTCTGGGCAGGATTTATAATTCAATAATTGAAATAATTTTTCTGAAATATTATTTTATTACTGCCATTTTCAGTGTTGTTGAAAAGTCACCTGCTGTCATCCTGTAAAAATATATTCCGCTTGAGAGGAAATTCGCATTAAACTCTATTGTATAACTTCCCGCCTCGAATTCCCTGTTTACCAGCTGCATCATTTCCCTGCCTGTTATATCAAAAATCTGAATTCTTACAAACGATTTTTTCGGAATATCAAAACTTATTTTAGTCTGTGGATTGAATGGATTGGGATAATTTTGGAACAACTTTAACTTGTCCGGAATTGTACTGTTGACCTGATAAACCGGAGTAATTAAAGAATCATTTTGCACACCTGTTCTTCTGATATTATTTTGAAAAGTTCCCCACATCGGAACAGGGTTATCTTTGGTCCCATAATCTATACCCGCTGTAGTGTCATAAAAAGCATATAATCTGCCCGTTTCGGTTCCATAGTAAAGAGTACCTTTATGATAGAGCATTGAACAACTTACTTTTGAACTATCCTTAAAGTAAAATTTGACATTTTTATTAGTATCAAGACCAAATACCTCACCATTATTATTGCCAAAATAAATTCTCCCGGAGGGAGTGATGGATGCCGTTGATTTAATTGCACTGTCTGTCTGAAAATACCAGTTTATATTTCCGTTATATACTTTTACGGAATATAACCTGCCGCTTGCTGTTCCCGCATATAGATTCCCATAAGCGTCTATTGTCAGTGAAGAGGTAACGGGAGACCCAAGATTCGTTTGCCATATTGGGGATATATTTGTAGTACCATATATTGCAACTTTATATATTTTACCGCTTTTTGAACCAAAATAAAAATACCCGTACTTATCCACTGCGGGTGATATAAGAATCGAATCATTCAAACTTTTTACCCATGACGGCGGGGAAGGATTGGGAAAGTTCAAATTAAATCCATAAACAGTACCAACAGCTGTCACTGCAACAAGTTTTCTATCAAAACTGATAATAGCAGAACTTTTAATCGGGGCATCTAATTGTGTTCCCCAGCCAAGGTTACCATTGGATTTATTGATAGCTGCGAAGTTTCCGTTCTCAACGCCGACGAAAATCCGATTTTGAATCGAGTCCACTGTAGGCGTCGTACTCACTGTTCCGCCGAGCGGAATTGCGGGCCAAAGATAAAAGCCGTACCTGTTAAATCCATATAAGTTATTGTCTGAAGAGCCAATAAAAATAGACGAATCATTTCCGACAGAACATGATGAGAGAATATTACCATTCACCTGTATATTCAGAGTCGGATTACCGTTAATATCCAAGCGGTAAATTTTATCACCCGTTGAAATAACATACAACACACTATCGCCAGCCATACTAAGTCCGGCAAATACCGGTCCCGGAATATATTTTTTAAATGTTCCGCGAGTTACCGTTGCGGTTGTAGAATCATAAAAGCCCGAAATATTACCGACTTTCAGCTTCACATTTGTAATTCCTTGTTTGAACGGATATGTAACATTATGTTCTCTTCCAACAAGAGAATCATTAACATACCAATAAACAGAATCAATCAGTCCCTGGCAAAGACTATCGGACAGTGTAATCAATACAGTCTGAGTTCTGCCGTCATCGGGTCTGCAGATATTATTTAATACGGCTTTACTTGTTCTGTCACGAACTAAAATTTTCCCGTCGTTGCAAGCTGCATAACCTATATAAATCGCCGGTATATCTATTCCGTAGGGAAAAACGAGTGTATCGCTCCAATCTATTATCCAGTTTGTTCCTGCATTAGTTGTGCGAAAAATTTTTCCGGAAGATTCTGTAAAATATCCTGAATTATAGTCGTTAAAAGATAAGAACTGACAATAACCGCCAAAAATGGAATTAAAATTCTCAAACCAAGTTATACCACCATTGGTTGTTTTAATTACTTTTGCACCGGCTCCTGCATATCCGGTTAGAGAATCAACAAAAAAAATACCGTATGTCCATCCGCTTAATCCTGTTGAATAGTCAGTCCAGTTTACTCCTCCGTTAGTTGTTTTAATAATTAATCCGCCATTGCTGCCTATCCACCCTGTACTTGCATTCAGAAAATAACCATAATGTAATAATGCCGATGTACCGGTATTTAAATTATTCCAGTTACTGCCCCCATTTGTTGTTTTCAAAATTGTTGTATTACCTGCTGTATATCCTGTGTTTTCATCTGCAAAATATAAATAATAACAAAGTGTAGCGGCTCCGGTGTTTATTACTGTCCAGTTGGAACCGCCATTTGTTGTTTTTAAAATTGTATTATAATGCCGGTTAACATAAACAACACTATCATTAACAGACTGTATCCAGTAAACGACACCACCTGGATTATATTGAAATGACCAGTTATATCCGCCGTCGGTTGTTTTTAAAATTGCACTGTCAGCTACAGCCCAGCCTGTATACATATTAGCAAACGATATATATTTTAAATTGCTCGAGACCCCTGTGTTAATCACTGTCCAGTTATTTTGTGCCGTAATTTTTCCGGATAAAAAAATAACAAAAACTGTAAGTGATAGTAAAAAATATTTTTTCATATTAATTCGAATTATTTATCATTTTATTATTGCCATCTTTAGTGTTGTTATAAATTCCCCTGCGGTCATCCTGTAAAAATATATTCCGCTTGAGAGGAAATTCGCATTAAACTCTATTGTATAACTTCCCGCCTCGAACCCCCTGTTTACCAGCTGTATCATTTCCCTGCCTGTTATATCAAAAATCTGAATTCTTACAAACGATTTTTTCGGAATATCAAAACTTATTTTAGTCTGCGGATTAAAAGGGTTGGGATAGTTTTGTCTTAAAGAATATTTCGACGGAATGTAATTATTTGCCAGCACTTCGGACATTACCTGAATACCGCTTGAACCTGTTCTTCGGTTATTGGACTGATAGGTTTTCCAGACCGGGAGGGTTACAGGTTGAAAATTATCTGTCTCCGCATAATCGTACAATGCAACGACTCTGCCTGTCTGTGTTCCGGCATAAAGAGTACCTTTATGATATGTAAGCGACATACTTATGTTAGAACTGTCTTTATAGTACCATAATCTATTTCCGCTTGTATCCAGCGAATATATTTCTCCGCTTTCGTTTCCTAGATAAATTCTGTGTATATCCGATATTGCGGCAGTTGTCCGGACAGAATACGGAGTCTGATACTGCCATTTAATTGCTCCGTTATTAGGATTCAGGCAGAAAAATTTTCCGTTCGTTGAGCCGACATAGACATTACTATTTGCATCAATGACGGGAGCAGCATAAACAGAGCCGCCGAGCATACTTTCCCAAACAATTACTCCAGGCTGCCCGACAGTAAGAAGTATCTTTTTCAGCTTTCCGTTTTTTGTCCCAAAGTAAAAATATCCGTAATAGTCAATTGCCGGTGAACTGGAAATTGTATCGAAGTTTGCCACTGTCCAGTTCGGTGTTACCACGTTGCCGATAATCAGAAGATTATTCAAATCAATTCCATAAATAGTTCCTTTTTCAGTGGCAAGAATCATTTTTCTGTCGTTCGTGATTACTGCCGAATTTCTTATCGGAGCGTCTCCATACATAACCCATGCAATATTTCCCGTATCACGTCTTACCGCAAAAAAATTACTGTTTGAAACACCTATATAAAGTCTTCTTCCTGCCGAATCAATAGTCGGTGTGGCTGAAAGCTGTCCGCCCAGAGGAAGAGCAGGCCAGAGTGCTATTCCGTATCTGCTGAATCCGTATAAGTTATAATCCGTAGAGCCGATGTAAACAGATGTATCATATCCAATCGAGCTCGAAGACAGAATATTTCCGTTCACATTTAACGGATAAACGATATTTCCGTCTATATCCATTTTATATACAGCCGAACTGCCTCCGGGACCCGAAATAACGGCATAAAGCACGCTGTCGCCGATTAAACTAAGTCCGCCCGAGGCATTTCCGCTGAAGAATTTTTTAAAAACAGTAATATTTACCGTTGCTTTACTCGAATCCCTTGCTCCGTCGTTATCCTGTACAATTAATTTTACATAATTCGTACCCTGCGGAAAGTTATAATGAAGACTGTCGAGATTATGAGAAGCAATTACAAGTTGATTATTCAGATACCAGAAGACTGAATCTATATAACCGTCAGGGTCATAACTTCCCACACTTCTGAACATTAATAACCTTGTCAACACTCTGCCCGAGTTGAAAATTGCCGTATCTCTCTGAATAGCAGCAACAGGAGGAAGGTTATACGGAGTAGCATTTAATTCATTACTATATGAACTTTCAGTATTAAAATGAGTAACCGCTTTCACTCTGTAATAATAAGGGACTCCGTTTGTCAGTCCGGTATTCAGGTATGACAGTGTACTACCTGCTACGCTGTCAATCAAAGTTGTTGCAGGGGAAGTATTACCTCTGTAAATTCTGAATTTCGCAATATTGGTATCAGAGCCTTGTGTCCAGAAAATCGTAATTTGTTTATTCTGTGCAAAAATTGTTACGAGCTGGGGTGCGACAACAGAAGTATAAAATACCCATGTTGAAGAAAAAGGTCCCCACCCTTCAGTGGAATTTTTCGCCTGTACTTTCCAGTAATATCTGCTGTTATTATTGAGATTCGAAATGGTTTTTGATGTAGATGTAACCGTAGAATCATTTACGATAATATTGGTAAAATTAGAATCCCTGGCAACCTGAACTCTGTAATGAATAGCGGTAGGAACAGCGTTCCATACAAGCGGCAGAGTCAGAGGCATGTTTACAGCTCCGTTTGTCGGAGATACGAGTACAGGGGGGTCAATTGATGCATAATAAAATATAAAAAGTCCCGGAAAATATTTCTGGATTATATATCCTTCCAAATTATTATTAAAAGATGTTTCCTCCGGATTTATTTCCTTTATGAACAGAAGTAATAAAAATACTAAGAAAAAGATCTTTATCTTCCCCCGATAGTTTTTTAATATTTTCATTTTAAAATTATTTACCCAAATTTTATTTTATATTCTAAAAATATCAAGGTAAATATAAAAACATAATAATTCTGCTTTGCCGCAATAACTAATCTGAAATGTTTTCGGAAGGAAGCACAGACCCTTTTAGAGAAAATGGAAAAACCCGGTATTAAGTAATCGCTTTTAAAGCATTTACAGACAATTTTTTAGTTTATTTGCTTTCGGATAATTCCGATATATGCAGTAATAAATATAAAAATCCGGACATAAAAGGAAACAGAACTGATTTTTTTTGAATTGATTTATTATTTTTTGTCTGTGATATTTATGTTATATGAGCGGCAGAAAAAACAAATATTTTATTCTGTGTATTCTGTTATTAATTCCTTTTCTCGAAATACATTCGCAGTTTGTCGATTTCGGGAAAAATAAGGTTCAATACGAAGATTTCGAATGGTATGTTCTTTCAACCGAACATTATAAAATTTATTTTTACAAAGAGGCAAAAGAACTTGCGGAACAGGCGGCGTATATAGCAGAAGAAGCTTATAAAGATTTACAGCAGAAGTTTAATTATTCTCTGCTGGATACGGTTCCGCTGATTGTGTATGCTTCACCTTCACATTTCAGGCAGACTAATACGACACCCGGATATATACCGGAGGGAGTAGGCGGATTTTTTGAGTTTATAAAAGGAAGAGTGGTTGTTCCTTTCGACGGCTCATACGGAAATTTCAGACATGTCGTTAAACATGAACTTGTTCACGTCTTTACCGTAAGTAAAGCGAATGCAGTTCTGAAAACTCACGGGATTATTTCCGAGAGAATACCGCCGCTGTGGTTTGTGGAAGGACTTGCTGAATTCTGGTCGAACGAATGGGATAACGATGCCGAGATGGTTATTAAAGATGCAATTTTGTATAATTACCTTCCGGGACTGAGTGATTGGGAAAGAGTATGGGGGACTTTTATTATGTATAAACTCGGACAGATGGCATTAAGATATATTTCGGAACAGTACGGGGAGCATAAAATTCTCGAATTAATTGACAACTTCTGGCTTGATGATAATTTTTCCAATGTAATGAAATTCACAATCGGAAAAGATTATACGGAATTTGATAAGGAGTTTTTATACTATTTAAAAAAGAAATATTATCCGCACCTTGAAGATTTCGATAATCCCTCGCAGGTAAGCAGAGAAGTATATACAAAAGGTTTTGCACATAAACCTGCATATACGAATTTCAACGGCAAGGAAGAAATTTATTTTATAGGCAATGAAAACGGATATACAAATATATATAAGGTGAATATAAACGAACCGAACGAACCGGAAATAGTAGTACACGGAGAAAGAAGCGAAGAACTCGAACAGTTTCATTACTTCAGGTCAGGAATCGATATTTCCGAAGACGGAAAACTTGCTTTTGCAACACAGAAAGGGGCAGCGGACGTAATTCATATTTACAACTTAAAGGAAAATAAAAAAATTGCCGATTACTCTTTAGAAAATATAGTCGGTATATCCTCGCCGAGCTGGAGCAAAGACGGAAAAAAAATAATCTTTTCCGGTATCGAATATACGGGAAAAAGCGATTTGTATATTTTCGAGCCTGCTACTGAAAAACTCATAAGACTGACAAACGACTTCTATGATGACCGGGACCCTGACCTCTCGCCGGACGGAAAATTTATCGTTTTTTCATCCGACAGAACCGCTTACGGAAAAAATAATAAGTATAATCTTTTCCTTTATAATCTGGAAACCAACAGGATATCTTATCTCACTCACGGAAATCAAATTGATTTTTATCCGCATTATTCGTCTGACGGAACAAAAATTATTTACACTTCGGATGCTTCCGGCTCTTTTAATATCTGGTACATTAATCTGAATGAAACTTACTCGACTGCTTCAGCAGATACAATACCCAAGACTCCGACTACAAGAATAACAAATTTTACCACTGCCGCCTACGACCCTAAGTGGTGCGGAAATGACAGAATATGTTTTTCGTCTTTCGAACACCATTCCATTACTCTCAGACTGATTGATAACATAAAGGAAAAAACAGACACAACGATAACTACAAAGGAAGATAATATTCCTGAATATTTCGATAACTGGACATCAAAGAGGATTTTCGGCGATATAGAAAAAAATACATACAAATATAAAAAGAGATATTCACTGGATTTTGCGATAACTTCCATTAGTGCAGACCCTGTATTCGGTTCTGCGGCAGGCGGAATTCTATCGCTTAGCGATATGCTCGGAGACGAAAGATATTATTTTCTTGTCTATAATACTTCGGACGGACAATCGGAATTCTGGAAAAGCTTCAATATTGCAATTTCAAAAGTTTCACTCGAACACCGTCTGAATTATGCATACGGTGTGTATCATCTTTCGGGTAAACGGTACGATTTACGCGAATCCGATTTTTCATATTACGAAAGGTTGTACGGAGGATATTTTTCATTATCGTATCCGCTGTCTTTTTTCCGCAGAATCGAGGCGACTACAAGTTTATCACAGTCAATAAAAGATATAGATATACTCAATTATAAAAGGTCGTTGCTTTTATATAATTCGCTCAGTTATATAAAAGACAACACCTTGTGGGATTACACAGGACCGGTTGACGGAGAGAGACATAACCTTACAATCGGTTACGTTACGGATTTATTGAATTCAAACGAAGATTATTTCAGTCTGATGCTGGATGTCAGGGAATACATAAGAATCTCAAAACCTGTTTCGCTGGCATTCAGAGGACAATATTTTATGAATGAAGGTAAAACGCCGAGAAGATTTTTTCTCGGCGGTTCGTGGTCATTACGGGGGTGGCCCCTGAATTCGATAAAAGGTTCCAAAATGTGGCAGACAAATATCGAACTGAGATTTCCGCTGATTGATTTACTTGCAATGCAGCTGCCAATCGGAATGGAACTGGGCTTTCCGGGTATTAAAGGCGCAATATTTTTTGATGCCGGTAATTGCTGGGATAATGCGGATAATTATGATTACACAAGAGGAAGCATAGGTGCGGGAATAAGATTTAATATATTCGGTATACTCGTGCTGAGATTCGATATGGGCAAGAGAATTGAAAATAATTTTACTAAATTTCAGAAAGAATTTTTCTATCAGTTTTTGTTCGGGTGGGACTATTAAGTAATTAAAAATTAAAAATTAATAATAAAAAAAACAAAGAGAAGAATGAGAAACGGAGAAGAATTGAATGTAGGATTATATGATTGTATGGTTGTATGATTGTATGATTGTATGGATGTATGATTGTATGGTCAGGATGAGGGGGAAGTGAATTTGAAATATGGAGAAAATTGACAAAAAATATTTGATAGATTATTTCAAACTTCGGGAATCTGTCAGGAAAGAAGTTCCGAATAATTTAATGCTTTTCTCAAAAGAGAAAATTTTACTGGATGAAATAATAGACACTGCAGGAAAAGAGTTTATCGGAGAATTTTATTCGAAAAAAAATGATTTGAAAATTTTTTATTCCGACGAAAACTCAATCGAGCAGGTAATTAGCGAAACGGGAAATCTTGATTTTTTTGCTGAAAGAAAAATCATAAACTATAAAATTATAAAAAAACAGGGTGGTAGAGGATTATTAAAAGACTCAAAAAAAACTTTCAGAACCTACTTTGACAATTATAATCCGGATATAATGCTCATAATGACTTCTCTGGAAAAAGAATACAGCATGGCAAATTACGAAGACTTTACGCATAAAAATCTGAGTTTGTATTTTATAGATGATATTAAGAACTTACCAAAATGGATAAAATCACAGTTCGCGGGTTACAGAATAAAAGATGAGACAATAGAATATTTTCTGCAGTTTACAGACGAATCGCTCGATGATATATCAATGGAAATTGAAAAATTAAAGACATTCTGTTACAAGAGCGATGAAATAACAAAGGAAGCAATAGATTTATGCACAGGATTTTCGAGAAACTTCACGGTAGACGATTTTATTGATACATTGTTTTCGAGAGACAAAGAAAAAGCAATTAAAATATACAATAACATACAATTAAGAGAAGATAAGGATTTATTACTGATATTCAGGATAAATTCCGCATTAATTGCCGTTTCGAAGCTGCTGGAACCGGAAACAAGCAAACTTTCGGGTTTTGGACTGTACAGGGAACTGAAAATCTGGAACGAGGACAAGGAAAAGACAGTAGGAACATACCGCAGCTATTTAAGGCAGATTGACGAATATAAATTGAAAAAAGCGTTTAATATCATACATTATGTGACAAAAAAAATGAAAACCGCAACATGCGATAACAAGAACCTGATAATTTATTTAATAAACGAAATAGCCGACTTATAGCAGACAATAAAGGAACAAAAACACATCAAAAAAGTTTAAAATACAGGGACATTGCCCGATAATAAAAGAAATTATAAAATATGCAGCGATGAAGAATTAATAGCTTTTTTTCAGAAAGAAGACATCGATGCATTTAACGAAATAGTGGACAGATATAAAGATAAACTTGTCAACTTCATATTCAGATACACAGGTTCGAAAGAAGAATCTGAGGATATTGCACAGGAAACTTTTATTAAACTGTATTTGAACAAGAAATTATACAGGGATATTGCAAAATTTTCAACCTGGTTTTATACGATAGCATTGAACATAACAAGAACATACAAGAAAAAGGAATCAAAAATAAGCACAATATCTATAAGCGACTATGACCCTGAACACGACAAGGATTTTGATATCAGATCAACGGTACGAAATCCGGAAGAGGAAGCGGGTTCGGTTGTGGAAAGCGATTACATACAAAAAGCGATTAACTCGCTCGAAGAAAATTTCAGAGCAATAATCGTGTTAAGGGATATAGAAGAACTTGAGTATGAGGAAATAAGCGAAATACTTGATATACCGCTCGGTACAGTAAAATCGAGAATAAACAGAGCAAGGGAAAAATTAAAAGATTTACTGAAAGACATATACCGCGAAAATTAAAATAACGATGAACGAAGAGGAAAAATATAAAGAAATAAGAGATAAACTTAAGAAACTGCCTAAAATAAAGGCAAGCGAAAATTTTAATATCAATCTGAAGCAAAAAATAAATCTTGCCGAATCAAAAATCACAGGCAAGGAACTTCATAAAGAATTAACAAAAAAGAGAGAAGATAATTTAATAAATAAAATACTCGGTTCAACCACAAGACCCTGGCTGATTCCTGCTATGAGTATGATAGTAATAATTTTCGTAATTTTGATATTCGTGTATAAAACAAGAGATGTTCAGGACATTCCGATAATCACACAGGAAAAATCCGAACAGCAAATAACATCTGCTCCGACTACGACCTCCGAAACTGAGAAACCGAAAGAAAAACAGGAACAAATTGCAAAAGTAGAGGAAAAGGAAGACAAGAAAACCGAAACGAAAATGCCGGCTGTAAAAACTTCCGGAACATTGCGTTCAACCGATGAAGTAAGGCAGGCACCTACATTACCGCCAGCTGAAACAGATAATATAAAAGTACAGACAAAGACAAAAGATGCAAAAGGGACAATGAGGGAGGAAGGAGAGAAAGTAGGAACGGACGAACTCGGGAAAATGCCGGAAACAAAGGAGGAAAAGAAATCAGAGAAGTCCACAATCAAAAAGGACACAAGTAAGGTGAAAATGAAGTTAATACTCACCGAAGAGGAAATAAAAAGTATAAGGGACAGTGTGGAGAAGAAGTAGAGAGTGAAGAAGATGTTATTCTTCAGATGGAATTGGAATTTTGAATTTATTATATTTGTAAGAAAAGGATCATAAAATAACATAAAGAAGACATTTCACACAGGTACAAAAAATGTCGATTATCAGAGAGTTTCCCGAAAATCAAACACCTCCCGATTCTATTGGGAAAAACTGGCAGAAAAATATGAAATACATCCTAAACTTGTCCCGAGAACTCGGGATGACATCTATAACCGGAAGAAGAAATTGTTTAAGTCAGTAGAAGAGGTTTTTTCTAATAAAGCCAAAAATAATGGAACTTTTAAAGATGACAAGCAGAAACAATTAGAAAGAAAACTTATTCAAAAAGATACAGTTATAGCCGAGCTTGTCAGTGAAAAATATAAGTTTGAAAAAAATTCAAATGGCGGGATTTAAACGGAAAATGGACTGAACCTGATAACAAAGAAGAAATAATAGTTGGTTTGCAACATATCAGAACATCAGTAATATATCCTCAAAGTAACGGTAAGATAGAACGCTTCCATCGCACAATTCAATCTGAGTGTATCAACAAACATTCGTTGATAGATTTTGAAGATGCACGTAATCAGACATCAAGATGTATTGATTATTATAATACCCGTAGATTACACAGTTCATTGTTTTGTATTACTCCAGAGGACTTCATAAATAAAAGAGTCGATGACCGATTAAAAGAAAGGAATAAATAACCTACAGTAATAAAAAAGAATTTATCCCGATTTATCGGGAAAAAAAACTTACATTAGCAAAAAAGAATAGATTATTGTATAGAAATAAAGTTTGATTTTTCCAATATTAAATTAACCAAAATTCCATTTTCCGCTGAACCATTACAAGAATATTTAAGTTTAGTAAATTTTAATAATTAAACAGTAATATATATGGGAAAAATTTCAGAAACATAAAATACCGTTAACATTTCCAATTTTAAGTTAATGATTGACAAATGTACGGTATTCGGGGCGGATTATAATCCGAGCAATGACGAGCTTACCATTGTGAATATGACTACTCAGTGGACTACCCGAATTCACATGTAAACTCTTTTTCAGAAATTGATATTTTCTAAAAAATAATTAAGGAGAACAATATGCAAAGTATTCAAGTTTTAATTGACAATGCTGTTATTTATTTAAAAGATAACGGCATTAATTTGGTTTATGCCATTATAATTCTTATTCTTGGAAAATGGCTTGCACGTTTTTTAACAAAGATTTCAATCCGTGCAATTCTTAAGGCTAAAGTTAACGCAACTCTGGCTTCTTTCTTTAAAAATGTAATATATTATGTTTTATTAACGTTTGTTGTTCTTGCTGCATTAAATGAGATCGGTGTTCAAACGACATCATTTTTGGCAATTTTGGGAGCAGCCGGTTTGGCTATAGGTTTGGCATTACAGGGTTCGCTTGCAAATTTTTCGGCGGGTGTGATGTTGATACTTTTTCAGCCGTTTAAAGTAGGCGAAGATGTTGAGGCAGGAGGAGCAAGAGGCACTGTGAAGGAAATTCAGATTTTCAGCACTATTATGGACGGCGGCGATAATATAAAAATTATTGTCCCAAACTCAAAGATTACTTCTGATAAAATAATTATTCGCGGAGAAAAGATTTCTAACTCGACCCCGTAGATTTGGTATGACAGGTATTGATTTTGTGGAGTACGACGACAGAGTCTTGAACCATGATTTATAAGGATTATAGAATTACCATGACCAGAAAAAAAAAGACAAAAGAAAATTCATTGATAAGAGCCTGCCTGACGGCGGGCAGGTATGCACAGTTCTTTTATGCGCACACAAAGAAGGTATGGATGTATGTTGAGTTGAGGATGTCTGGTATAAAAAAAGTTACATTGAATTTCGAAAATAATAAGGTTATTTTTATATTTTAAAAACACAAAGGAGAAAGAAGATGCCGTCCTGGATAAGCGGATGGGAATTAGTTTTAATATTAGTAGTAATTTTAGTACTATTCGGCGCAAAGAAAATCCCGGAATTCATGCAGGGTATAGGAAAGGGTTTAAAAGAGTTCAAGAAAGCAACGACTGACATCGAGTCAGAAATCAAAAACTCAACAAAAGACGACAAAGACAAAAAAAGCCCAAAAGCATAAAAAATGTGAAGCCGGTACCCCGCAGTTTAAGTGAAATCAGGGATTTAATCAAAGAGGGTAAAATTACACTTCCGAATCTTATCAATTCCTGCCTTGAAAATATAAAATCACAAAAAGATTTAAATGCATTTATTTCCGTATTCGAAAAAGATGCGATGCAGAATGCGGAAATAGTTCAGAAAAAAATTATCGGCGGAAAAGCAGGAAAACTGGCAGGACTTGTTATATCCGTAAAAGACGTAATATCGGTAAAAGACAGACTGATGACATGCGGTTCGAAGATGTTGAGTAATTATACCGCTCCGTATAATGCGACGGCAATCGAAAGAATTTTAAAAGAAGATGCGATAATAATCGGAAAAACAAACTGCGACGAGTTTGCAATGGGTTCGTCGAATGAAAATTCGTATTTCGGTGCCGTAAGGAATCCGTTCGATAGTAAACGTGTTCCCGGCGGTTCGTCGGGAGGAAGTGCAGTATCTGTTGCCGCGGGAATGTGCACGGCATCTCTTGGTTCGGATACCGGAGGTTCGGTCAGACAGCCCGCTTCATTCTGCGGTATTACGGGATTGAAAGTTACTTACGGAAGAATATCAAGATACGGACTTACTGCATTTGCTTCTTCGTTCGATTCGATAGGAATACTCGCAAACGATATAAATGATACAGCAGAAATATTAAACTGCATATCGGGATATGATGAAAATGACATAACAAGTTCTAAAAAACCTGTTCGGGATTATTACAAAGAAATTCAAAAAGAAATAAATCCGAAAGACATAATTATAGGTTATGCAAAAGAAGCTTTTGAAACAGGAATACAGGATGAGATAAGGGAGACAATTTTATTAAAACTCGAAGAACTGAGCAAAAGAGGTTACAGAGTGAAAGAAATTTCACTGCCTAATACAGATTATATTATTCCTGTTTATTATATATTAACTTCGGCAGAATGTTCGAGCAATTTATCGAGGTATGACGGTGTAAGATACGGTTACAGAGCAGAGTTAGAGGCAACAGATGGTATAGAAGAGATGTATACAAGAACACGTTCGGAAGGATTCGGAGAAGAGGTTAAGAGGAGAATAATGCTGGGGACATACGTTTTAAGTTCGGGTTATTACGAACAATATTACAAGAAGGCACAGAAAGCAAGGCAGCTGATAATAAAAGATTTCGGGAACGCATTCAAAAAGGCGGATTACATAATAACTCCGACTACTCCCACAACTGCATTTAAAATCAGCGAAAAGACAGATAACCCCCTGGAGATGTATATGAGTGACATACTTACAGTGTCAGCGAATCTTGCAGGTTTGCCTGCCGTATCGATTCCGGCGGGAAAAGATAAAAATGGTTTACCTGTCGGTTTACAGATAACAGGAAAGAAATTCGATGAAGCGGGGATATTGAGGTTAGCGAAATACATTTTATAAAATGTGAAAACATTCAAACAGAACAACGATTGATACTGATGAAACAGAACCAAAGTCGGGTTTGCACGGGTTTTTTTATTAAAAAAATAAATCAGGGTTTTTCAGGAGGGTGAGATGAAAGATTATTATACGGAAAAAAAATGTCAAGACACCCGGATCCCATACTAGTCACTTACCGCTGCTTTCTTCCGAACCTGACGGGGTTGGGCAACATCATATCGTCCGGGGCTTGACAGATATAAAAATACTTATTTTGTTTTAAATATTAAATACAAACCGAACCCGCCAAGAATAAAATTAACAACCCACATACCGACAAAAGGACTTACAATGCTTCTGTCTGCAAGTTTTTCACCCCCGATTAAAGCAATCCAGTAAATTAAAAAGAAAAGCAGAGAAAGACCGGCAGCAACTCCGAAACCGCTCTTACGGATTTTATAACCGAGCGGTGCTCCGACTAATGCAAAAACCAGACATGCAAATGGAATCGAATATTTTTTGTATATCTCCACGTCATAGGAATTTATTTGTCTTTGATACTGACCCGTTAAAAGATTATTATTTCTTGCAAGATTGGGTATGTCTCTGACTTGATTGAACGAAGCTTTCAGACTGTCTTTGTAAGGAGTCTTTAAACTGTCGAGGGGCTTAATACCTTGACTTTCCGTATACGCTCCGTGATTTATTTGCAGACAGGAATCCACGACATAAAAATATCTTCTTAATATTACTTCTGTGTCTGCGGTAAATTTTGCTCTTATCTTTTTTATCTCAAGTTTCAGACTATCAACAATCTTATTCATTGAGGCAGAAGACAACTCCCTGTCACCTCTGATAAAAGTGCTTCCCGAACTTCTCTGAAATCCGAAATTTTCCGATTCAAAAGTTATCCTGTGACTTTGAAATTCGATTTTCCGGTATTTAATCGTAGGATTAATCGAATAAAGCTGATGTATTTCACCTTCTTCGAGGTTCATAACAATATTATCAAAATCGCTTGTAAACCCTATATCGCCTCTTTTAGCAGTAATAATATTTTTATAACTCGGGTCCGAATAATCGTAAATATAAATTCCTTCGAGTTTGTTGCTGTTTTCAAATGTTTTCCTTACGAATATTCTTGTTCCTTTAATGTCTTCGGAAAATTTACCCGGCTCGAGGAAGAAAGTAGGTTTAGTCCTCGAGATATCGGTCAGTAAAATTCTTGCCTGATGGTTCGTTTCGGGAAGAACATCGTTATTAAATCTTATCATCAGATATGTAATAATCAAAGCAACGATTATAACCGGAATCATGAGTTTTTGCAAACTGATTCCCCCCGCTTTCATAACAGTTATTTCGTTATTTGAAGATAAATTTCCGAATGCCATCAAAACAGAAACAAGTACAGCCATCGGCACCGCAAGCGTAACCATCCATGCAAGATTATAAGCAATTAACTGAATAATGACCCATATACTTATCCCTTTTCCCACGAGCTGGTCAATCGATTTCATCAGAAACTGGAAAAGAAAAAGAAATATAGTCGTGAAAAAAGCAAACAGAAAAGGACCAATATGGGATTTCAGTATATACTTATAGATTATCATATAACATTCAATTTTTTTCCGACTTTTTCAAATGCAGAAACACATTTTTCTATATCTTCTTTTGAATGAGCGGCAGAGATTTGCACTCTTATTCTTGCCTGACCTTTAGGTACTACCGGATACGAAAATCCTACTACGTAGATACCTTCTTCGTATAAATCTTTAGCCGTAGAAGCAGCAAGGTGTGCGTCATGTTCGAATTTTCTGAATAATATCGGAACAATCGGATGAACACTTTCGATTATATCAAATCCGATTTTAGTCATAGAATTCCTGAAGTGCCGTGTATTTTCCATTAATTTTTCTCTCAGGTCATTGCTTTTTTCGAGCAGGTCGAATGCAGCAACCGAGGCGCCGACGATAACGGGTGCAAGTGAATTAGAGAACAGGTAAGGTCTTGACCGCTGTCTCAGCAGTTGAATAATTTCTCTTTTGCCTGCGGTAAATCCGCCTGAGGCACCGCCCATAGCTTTTCCGAGAGTAGAAGTAATGATGTCAATTTCGCCGAGAACTCCGCAGTATTCTATTGCTCCCCTGCCGGTTTTCCCGAAAAATCCCGTAGCATGTGAATCATCAACAAGCACCATCGCATCGTATTTATTGGCAAGTCTGACAATTTCTTTCAGATTGGCAATATCACCGTCCATCGAGAAGACGCCGTCTGTAACTATTAAAATATTTCTTGCAGGATGAGGTTCAGCAGCGAGTCCGGTATGTTCCCATATATCTTCGCCTTCTCTTGCGAGTATAAGTTTCTGTTCGAGCGACTGCATATTATTATGCTCGTAAATGAACCGTTTTGCTTTTGAAAGTCTGATACCGTCTATAATACTTGCATGATTCAGTTTATCGGTAATAATAGCATCGTCCTGATGCGTAATTGCCTCAAACACACCGCCGTTTGCATCATAACAGGATGAATACAAAATTGCATCATCTGTTTCGTAAAAATTGGCAATTCTATCTTCGAGTTTTTTATGTATATCCTGAGTGCCGCAGATAAATCTGACGGATGCGAGTCCGAATCCGTATTTATCGAGGGTCTCATGAGCGGCTTTTATCATTTCGGAATTATTGGCAAGTCCCAGGTAATTATTCGAACAGAAATTAAGCACTTCGCGCGGCGTAGAACCGTCGGGATAGATAACATTGATATTTGCTTTCTGGTCTGAGAGAATTACACGTTCATCTTTAAACAATCCGGATTCTCTTATAAGGTTTAATTCCTGTCTCATGTCGTATTTTGTTCGTTGGTACATAATAAAATTCCTTTCGAAATAATTATTAATGTAAAAATAACAAAAATTGGTAATATATTCTTTACAATATGCAGTATAGTCGGGCAATTCTTTTGAATTAAACGATTCGGATATTTAGATTATTTTATAAATATGATTTTACACAGACAAATAATATACGGACCAATTTTATCAAGGAGACTTGGTTTATCGCTCGGTTTAAACATAATAATTTATAAGATTTGTTCATTCGATTGTTTATACTGCGAGCGCGGACGGACTATATTACACAAGAATGATATTAACACAGAAATTTCTTCCGGATTTCCGACAGCAGCGGAAATAACTGATGCTTTGAAATATTTTGCCAAAAATTCCATAAATTCAAGATTGAATTTTCAGCAGGGAAGGATTCTGGACAATATCACATTCTCGGGTAACGGAGAGCCGACTTTACATCCCGATTTCGATTTTATTGCAGAACAGGTAATTAAAATACGGGATAAATACCTTCCCGATACAAAAGTAACAATACTTTCAAATTCTTCGACTGCAATGAATCCGATTATACAAAAAGCATTATCGAAGCTCGACACAAGAATAATGAAACTCGATGCCGGTAATGAAGAAACATTTCAAAAATACAACATACCTTTACGGGGAGTAATTCAGACAGACGAAATAACCTTAAAAGATATTACAGACGGTTTAAAGAATTTGAAAGACATAATAATACAATCATTATTCACTAAGGGTATTTCGGGAAATTACAACCGGGATAAC
The DNA here is from genome assembly GCA_016873795.1 of Ignavibacteria bacterium. Taxonomy (GTDB): domain Bacteria; phylum Bacteroidota; class Ignavibacteria; order Tepidaquicellales; family Tepidaquicellaceae; genus VGWA01. Next base: position 11,252 of record VGWA01000008.1, on the reverse strand, counting down.
GTCACCGACTGGATAGAAAAAATAAAATTAATAAAACCTTTGGAGGTACAGATATACACACTCGACCGTGCAGCTGCTTCCGAAGACATAGAAATACTTGAATTAAGTGAACTTGAGGAGATAAAAAATCTGCTTGATGCGGAAGGAATAAAATCGGAAATTTATTATTAGTCAGAAACTATATTTCAAACCGGCATAAAATCCGGCATAATTATTTACGTCTACACCGTCGCGGTTAACAAAGAAGAAATGGAATTTCGTCTTTAATAGTAAATCCAGATTAGGATTTAAAAATATTGCAACTCCAATTCCCGTGTTGCCTCCCATCCGTGTCTGTGTATCGGAATCATATTTGAAAAGAGAATCGGAATAAGCACTCCTGTTATTCACATATACACCAAGGGAGACATCAGCAAAAGGTTTAACTTTCCCTTTAGAAAGATAATATCTGGCTCCGCCTGTCAGTTCAAAAAGGCTCGAATTCGAACTGACGACATATCGCGAAGCATTATCGGTAAATTTCAGTCTTGTCATATTAAAAGTAGCATTAACAAACAATGCCGCCGGATATATACAGTCTTCATACTCAGCACCAAGATTAAAGCCGACTTTATAATTATAGCCGTCGATTTTTCCGGTCGGAACATACGCACCGATATTAAAAGCAAACGAAGACCTGCCGAACTGTGCAACAGAACTGTTTGTTACAAGGAAAAAAAGAAAAACAAAAAGAATAATTGTTAATGTTTTCATAAATTTGTCCGCCTTTGCGGTTTTTAATTAATTCAAGATAGTATTAGGTTATTCTCAATTCAAAATACTTACTAATTAACAAGAAAGTTTTTGCTGTCTCAGAGACACTTTATTGTTTACTAAAGCTGAAAACAATCTTAAACATTGTGCGTATCCGTTTTTTTCTTTCCTATGAACCTGCAAATGGTGTACCGAACAGTCCGACTGCAAGTTCAACCCAAATAAGAAAGAAGGCAAATAAAATAACTCCGCAGATAAAAATTCTGTATTTTCTACTTTTTACTTTTCTGATTACAAGCTCACATAATAACCCTGTTCCGAACAACAGAACTCCCATTGTTACAAAATCATTTATTTTCCAATCAACTTCATCTGTGAATTGCATTGCCATTAAAGGAATAAGTAACAGAATTACTACTACTGTCAGAATTATTATAAGCCTTTTGTTTTTCATTATATTGTATGAATTATAAGGTCATAAGCATTTTATCAATTTATATCACAATCCTGTTCGTTTTGGCAATATACATTTTTATTCAAAATAACAAATATAAACTAAATTTGATAATATGAAATAAATAACCTTGAAAAAATAAAATAACGGTTAATAATTTTCAGGGAAATATTCGACTTTGTTGATAATAACCTCCGGCTTTATATCGTCTGAGGGAGGCATACCGTTAATAAGCCAGAGGTTAATATTGATTTTTGTATTGTTTCCGGGTTCAGGGATGACAACGGGATTCGAGCTGCAATCCAACTTACTTTTCGGCGGATTACTTTTATCGAAAGTCCATTCTGAAATTAAATTCGAGGCAGGAGGCGGGCATGTATGTCCGTGATAACTCGAGAAAGAAACGGAATCTTTATACCATTTAATAATATGCATTGTATAATCTCCGTATATATAAAGAGGTATTCTGTGAAGTCTTTCTTTTTCGAGCCCGTCATTTTCGGGTTGAACGACATACTGAATATATGAGGTTTCAATATTTTCCGTCCATTTACTGACTTCAATATCGAGTTCGCTGTTTGCATTCGAAACACAATTTTCATTATTCCATGTAAACATACCTAAAACAACATTTTTATCGAACATATCTTTCCTGCCTGAAGCATAAAAAATAAAAGTACCATAGCCGAAATTTTCTTCGGTTGAAATTTCCGAACAAAAATATTTTCCATACTTTTTGGAAATTTTCAGATGCAGAAATCCATTGTCGTCAATCCGGACATTTTCGTCGGAAAAATAATTATTTCCGGGACCGACAGGTGAGGCTACTGCGGATTTTATTTTCCAGTTATATCCCGACCAGTTGATAATTTTCGGCTTATATACGCCGTAGTAGCTGCCGCTGCCGGTACAGGATAACATAAAAAGAGCCATAGTCAAGAATAATATTAAAAAAAGATTTACGGAATATTTCATAAATAAAATGAAGTTGAATATTGATAACTTTACAACAAAATTATTACTTTAATTATTCAATAATAAATTTAATTACGAATAATTTTGTTAACAATAAATTAATACATATTTTTTATATTTACTGAAAAAATGAAAAGCATATTTATTATTTTCGCATTATTAATTTTATTCAACATATCCGAAGCACAGCAGAAAGGAAGTGTAATTTTCATACATCCTGACGGAACGGGAGTGGGACATTACAATGCCGCAAGGAATCTGTATTACGGACCGGACGGTATGCTGAATTGGGATATGATGACACACACTGCAGTGTACAAATGTCATATCAAAGATAACATTTCAGCAAGTTCAAATGCAGGAGCTACAGTGCATGCATACGGAGTAAAGGTACACAGTGACGCATACGGATTAGACGAAGGGGAAGAGATAATATCGAGGTCAGGGAAGAAAATGAGTATAATGCAGGAGGCAATAGAAAGCGGAATTAAGACGGGATTAATAAATACCGGCTCGGTTATAGAACCCGGTACGGGTGCATTTGTTGCACAGGTAACCAAAAGAAGAAACTTTCAGGATATTGCATACCAAATAGTCGAATCGGGGGTGAATGTAATATTCGCCGGAGGCGAAGAATGGTATTTACCGGTCGGAACAGAAGGTATTCATACTAAAAGTGGAAAACGGAAGGACAGTCTTAATCTAATAGAGACAGCCAAACAAAAGGGATATACAATAATATACACAAGGGAGGAATTAATAAATCTTCCCTTAAATACAGAAAAAGTAATAGGTATATTTTCCGAATCCCACACATTCAATGACAAGACGGAGGAGCAGCTCAGGGAGAGCAATCTTCAGAATTACAAGCCGAACGTACCGACAGTCAGAGAAATGACCGAAGCCGCACTTAAAATTCTATCAAGAGACGGTAATCAGTTTTTCCTCGTAATAGAAGAGGAAGGAACGGATAATTTTTCAAACGTACAGAATGCAAGCGGAACATTAGAGGCATTAAAGAGGGCAGATGACGCAATTGGAACCGCACTGGATTTTATAAATAAAAATCCGAATACATTATTATTAACGGGAGCGGACAGTGATGCAGGGGGGTTGATATCAATCGAGGCATATTCTTATCTTTTAAGAAAAGACGGAAATTTAGTTTATAAGTTTAAAGATTCAGGACCGATAGACGGTGCCAGGGGTACAGGAACAGAACCGTTCGAAACACCTCCGGACAAAGACGGTAAATCAAGAAAATTCGCAGTCGTATGGGCAACTATGGAAGACATTACCGGTTCGGTGATATGGAGAGCAGAAGGTTTAAATTCGGAAAGAATGAAAGGAACGATAGACAACACTGAGATATATAAAATTATGTATCTGACCTTATTCGGAATAGATTTGAAATAGAGTATATCAGGAATAATAGTTGATTATCTGATTAGCACCATTTTTTTGGTTTCGGTGAATTAGCCGACTTTAAGACGGTAGAAAGACACACCGCCGGAGAAATTAGAAGCATTGAAATCTATGGTGTGTATGCCGGGATATTTATATTCGTTAACAAGAATTTTTTTTCTCGTTCCCAAAGTCCCCTTCCTGACTTTAGTCGCGAACGGGGAGTGAAGAATTAAATTACATTCCGTATCTGTCTATAATTTCCTGTTTGGTTTTTCCGAGTATTTCGTATTTTTTACCTACTTTAATGAAAGCTTCAAGCGCTTTTTCAAGATGATGGATTTCGTGTGCGGCGGAAAGTTGTGTTCTGATTCTTGCCTGTCCTTTGGGGACGACAGGGAAAAAGAATCCGACTGCATAGATACCTTCCGAATACAAATCCTTTGAAAAGTCCTGAGATAACTTTGCATTGAACAGCATAACGGGTACGATTGGAGTTTCGCCTTCTTTAATAATAAATCCGGCTTCCGTTAATCCTTTTCTCCAGAACATCGTATTGTTTTCGAGTTTATTTCTTCTTTCGGTAGATTTGGAAATCAGATCGAGTACTTTCAACGCACCTTCGACGACAACGGGTGCTACAGTATTTGAAAAGAGATACGGTCTTCCTCTTTGTCTGCACATTTCGACGATTTCTTTTCTCCCTGACACGCATCCGCCTGATGCGCCGCCGAGTGCTTTTCCGAGAGTAGTTGTAATGATATCAATTTTTCCCATAACGCCGAAATGTTCGTGAGTCCCCCGTCCTGTTTTCCCGATAAATCCTGACGTATGGCTCTCGTCTATAAAGACCATAGCGTTATATTTTTCGGCAAGTTCGACAATTTTATCGAGTTTAGCGAGGTCACCGTCCATCGAGAAAGAGCCGTCGGTAATAATCATTCTGATTCTTTTATTCTGATGCAGCTGAAGTTTCTGTTCGAGATGATTCATATCGCTGTGTTTGAATGTATCCTGCTGTGCCTTGCAGAGTCTCATACCGTCAACGATAGAGGCATGTACCAATCTGTCTGCAATCATAACATCATTTTCGTTAAGCGTGGCTTCGAAGACTCCTGCATTAGCGTCGAAGCAGGATGGAAAAAGAACAGTATCTTCCGTTCCGAGGAATTCGGTTAATTTTCTTTCGAGTTCTTTATGAATATCCTGAGTTCCGCAAATAAATCTGACCGACGACATACCGTATCCCCTGTGGTCGAGTCCGCGTCTTGCTGCTTCCACAACTTCAGGGTGGGAAGAGAGACCGAGGTAATTATTGGCACACATATTGATAACTTTCTTTTTCTCCGAGCCAATGGGGAACTCAACTTCTATTTCCGAACTTTGCGGGGCGCAGATTGCACGTTCTTCTTTAAACAATCCGGCGGATTTTATTCCGGTCAGTTCATTCAAAAAAATACTTCTTGTTTCGGGACTATACATCTAATACCTCCTATTCAATATTAAATTCTTTCAGCAGAACAACGATATTATTCACGCTGTCGAATGCTTCAGGTGTAGCTTTCGAATCGGGAATCTGGATATTATATTTTGTTTCCAGAAATACCTTTAGTGAGACCATTGAGAAAGAATCTACTATTCCTCCGGATATCAGTGGAGTGTCAAAGTTGACTTCTCTGTCATCTCCTTCTTCGAGATATTCGTTTTTAACATATTCCAAAATTACATCTTTGATAACTTCAGCCATAATTTTTCTCCTGAGATTAAATTAATAAAAATAATTAGACAAAATTTAATTTTTGAAATTAAATTTAAAAGTCAGATATTTTAACACTTATGTAAAAAATCCGGATTTTTTATTTTCGGAATGTAATGACAGAGCGGAATATGTAATTAAAAATTAAAGAAGGTCTTTAATCAGAGATTCGAACTGATTATATTCACGGCTCCCGACCAGTTTCTGTTTCAGGTTTCCTGATTTATCGTATATATACGTAGTTGGTATGGCACCTCCGAAATCCTTGTCGAAATAATCTATGATATTTTCGTTATTCTGGAAATCTATGAGATACGTCAGGAAATTTACAGAATGATTTTTAAGGAATGGTTTTAATTTCGTATCAATCTGCTCCGGTATATCGAGTGAAAAGAATACAATAACAAAATCTTCATCTTTATAATTGTTATATAATTTCATTAAATCCGGAAATTCTTCTTTGCAGGGTCCGCACCAGGTTGCCCAGAAATTATACAAAACCACTTTGCCTTCATTTTGTTTTTTTATCTCATCAATTTCGTCCGTTGAGGTTAATATTTTTACGTTTTGTGACAGTCCTATTCCGCTTATTAAAAAGAGAAATACTACAATAAGAAATATTTTTTTCATTTTATTAAAATTTTATTTATTTAATTAATTCTTTTAATTGTACAGCCGAATGCTTTTGTCGATTTCACTGATATATCTTTACCTTCAAATATTTCATCAAGAGCATTTTTCAGGTCTTTTGAAGTAACTTTCTCGGCATAACTGTTATCCTCGATTCTGCCGTGATACAGAATAACTCTGTCTTTATTCAGGATAAAAACTTCCGGAGTTCTTGTTGCTTCGAACAAATCCGCGACGACATTATTTTCGTCTTTCAACATCGGAAACACATATCGGTTTTTTGCAGTGTGTTCCATAACTTCGGAAACAGGTTCGGTATTGTTTGAATTAATTCCCCAAAAAACAAATCCTTTTTCCTGATATTCTTTCACAAAATCGTTTATACGGTCATTGTACGGCTGAACAAAAGGACATTGAGTTGACCAGAAAATTATTATCAGTGCTTTTGATTCGGGAAAATTATTCAAATCATAAACATTTCCGTCATAGTTTGAAATAACAAACGGCTCTACGGTATCTCCAGGGTCTTTTGAAAAACCGGAATTAAATAATAATAAAGACAATAACACTATAAATATATATTTCATCATTTTATATTCTTTAAATATTAATTAATAGTTAAACACCTCATTTACTAATAAAAGTTCAAACAATAATTTTATCGGAAACGCTTGTTTTTTTATTTTAATTACATCATTCCTTCTTCCTTGAAGCTGTAGAATTTATCTTCTGTAAATATAATATGGTCAATAAGTTCGATTCCGATAATTTTTCCCGCTTCGGCAAGTCGTTTTGTAATTTTTATATCGTCTTCGGAAGGCTGAACGTCACCCGAAGGGTGATTGTGAGCAACCACAATGGAGGCGGAATGTTTTCTGATTGCCTCAAGATATGTTTCTCTCGGATGAACAAGGCTCGAGCTCAAAGTACCGGTCGATATTTCCTGCATATCAATCATTCTGTTACGTATATCCAGTGTTAGTACATAAAAATGTTCTTTCTTAAAATCGAAAATGCTGAATTTAAGAAAATTATAAATTTCTTCAGGACTTTTAAATCCTTCTTTATTCAGTTTTTCCTTCAATACTTCGGCTTTTTCCCTTGAATATCTTTTTGCAAGTTCAAAACATGCAGCAAGCTGTGCTGCTTTTGCAAGTCCGATTCCCTTTATTTCCATTAAATCTCTGACCGGTGCTTCGATAAGATATTCCAATTTTTTATATTTTTTCAGTAATGCTTTCGAAAGGTCGATTACCGAAACTTTCTTCATACCGGTTCTTAAAAAAATCGCAATCAGTTCATAGAGTTCCATCCTATCGGAGCCTTCTTTCAAAAATTTTTCGCGCGGTTTTTTTTCTGCGGGCAAATCTTTCAACATCTGCGGTTTTTTAATTCCAGCTGCAGCAGTTTCTGCTACAATATTCTTTTTCATTATTTCTTAATTTAATTCTTTAAGATTGATTCCTTCCGGTTTGCAGCCGATACTTCTGCATAAAAAGAATATCTTTACGGCTTTGACTACAATATCGACATAATCGAATACCTCGTCAATATCCTCTCCGACAGCAAAGCAGCCGTGTTTTTCCCAAACTGCCGTTTTGTATTTTTTTAAAGCCGAAAGAGTTTTTAGACCGATTTCATCAGTTCCTGGTTTCGTGAATTTAACAAATCCGATGCCTTCGGGGAGCAGAAGTTTTGTTTCGGGATGCATTGAAAAAATAAGTCTGTTAATCTTAGCGGTAGTCTTATATTCGGGAATATGAGTAAGGGCAATCAGCTCGGTAGGATGTGTATGCAACACTGCTTTCTCTTTCATTTTATTTTTTTCGAACCATTGATGGAGCAAAAGATGAGTCGATAATTCGGATGTCGGAAACAGCTGCTTTTTATTCTTAATTTTATATTTTGATATTCTGTCTAAACTAACCTGTCTATAGCCGTCGCCTTTTTCGTTGAAAGAAAGTATTATGGAATTTTCCGCCGGATTTTTGAGTAAGTCTCTCATACGCGAGCCGGAGGAAGTAATCAAGATTAATTCATTATGAAGTTCGGGTAAAGGTTTAGGGAGTTTGATTTCAGGGAAGTCGATAAGAATATCGAGGCTTATAACAAGTTGTTCACTGACATTGACAGAGATATTACCTGCATTTTTTTCCGCCCATCCGCGTGAGCACAGATATCCCGCAATTTTTTTAACCGATGAAATAATTTTTTCAATAGGTTTGTTTTCTTTATTATTATTTTTTTGTTCTTTCATAGATAAAGATATAAAAGAATGTATGAACAATAAATGTAAATAAATTACATAAATTTTAATTTATTAATTATTTGAATATTCGAAATACTTTTACGATATTTAAGAATAAATCATAATGAGAATAAAGAATATTGTTTACATATTATTAATTGCAGTAATTTTTCCGGGATGTTATACCGATAAATTAATAATCGAGACGCCGAACGGCGGAGATGAGAATATAAGAAAAGGTCCATATTTGATTTATATGAACAACAACACGAGTATGAAAGTAAGGTGGCAGACAATAACGACACCTTCAATTTCCGAAATAGAATGGGGAGAGACGATTAATTACGGAAGCGGATTATATCAGGGAATAAGTTTAAACGATAACATATACGAGCTCAGCATCGGGAATCTGAATCCGGGGACGATATATTATTACAGGATAAAAGTTGATAGTTCTTATCACACAGGCAAATTCAAAACGGCACCTGAATATTCACAAACAAGTTTAACGTTTTACGCATACGGAGATACACGTTCGAGTCCGGAGAATCATAATCGGGTACTTTCAAAGATGTTAAATGACATAGATATGGATATGACAAACAGAAATACCATATCGATACATACCGGAGATTTTGTCAATTACGGGCTGGAAGAAAGTTACTGGGACAACGAATATTTCTACAGGGATTATATGGAAACACCGCAGATTCAAGCAAGAATACCGATAATGGGAGCAATGGGAAATCATGAAAAGTATTTACTATCAATCGACACAGCGGAAGAAAACCGAAGAGCAGGCGAGTTACTTAAAAAATATTTTAATTATCCGATGTACGTAATTAATACACCGGCAAAGAATTTATATTATTCATTCGATTACGGACCCGTGCATTTTACAATAATAGACGTCTATACGGCAGATTTTTCCGCGGAAAGTTTTCAGTATAACTGGATAAATACGGATTTATCGGCTACAAACAAGCAATGGAAAATCGCTGCATTTCACATTCCTGCTTATGCAACGACGGTTTGCGACAGCGTAATTTATACAACCTTAAGTCCCTTATTCGAAAGCAAAGGAGTTAAAGTTGTTTTGCAGGGGCATCAGCATTATTATGCGAGATGCGAGGCAAACGGTATTCAGTATTTAACACTGGGCGGAGGCGGAGCACCGTTAGCTTCACCGCTTCCGATTAATGTACCATCGTATGTAACGGTACACAATTACCGGATGACATATCATTTTGCACGGTTAGAGATAAACGGAAATTCAATGCAGATTACGGTAATTGACAAAGACGGTGTAGTGATAGAGACAATTACAATTAACCAATAAAAAAAGGTTATATGCAAAATGCATATAACCTTTTATTAATATTTCTAATCAAAATTTACTTAAGCAGAATCATTTTCTTCATATCAGTGAAATCACCTGAAGTTAATTTATAGAAATAAACACCGCTTGTAAGCGAAGAGGCATCGAAGTCAATTATATATGAACCGGAATTCCTGCGTTCATTAACCAGTACCGATACTTCCTTGCCGAGTATGTCATAAACCGCTAACTTTACGAAATCCGATTTCGGTATCGAGAACGATATCTTTGTCAACGGATTGAACGGATTGGGATAATTTTGGGATAATTTATATTCAAGCGGGATTTCGGTTTCATTTCCAATCGAAGTCAACAGACAGCCACCGTCAATTTGGGAGAAAGTTATTTTTTCGAATGTTCCCACTCCGACAGTAGTATATCCTCCGACGACCCACATTATACTGTCTCCGAAACCTGTACCTTTAAAGTTTGACCTTGCAAGACTGTTTGCCGGGAGTGTTTGAAACGCTTGTGTGCATAAATTGTAGAAATTTGTCTGACTTGAAACTGTTGCGCCGCTTATTGCTCCGCCTGTAAATACTACTCCGCAGGAATTACCATGTCTGACTACGAACGAACCCATTCTTGTCATAGAACCTGCCGGATAGAGAACAGGCAATGTAGTCCAGGTAATTTGTAAATGATTTGTCGGATTTATAATCCCTTTGTACACATTGGCTGTATATGCACCGCTTCCGGTCACTCCGCAGGCTACTATTATCGTATCTCCCCATATTCCTCCGCCCATCATGCTTAAATTCGTGGGTAAATTGGTTGCACTCGACCATGTATTTGTATTTATATTGTAAACCCTGACCGAATTATATTGTATGGCTGTGTTAAACAATCCGTCGCCTCCGCCTATTGCATATATCAGACTATCTTTGTAAACTACCGTAAACTGGTCTGTACAGGGATTCGGTGTCATATCTGCCATAGTTGTAAATGTGTTTGTGTATACATTGTATTTCAAAGTCTTACCGTAGACAGCCGGAGAGTTTGTTCCGCCGATAACATAAATTAAACTGTCACCGGGAATCCTTACGGCTGAACCTGATGATATATTAAATGGCATTGTAGCATAGCTTGGAGTCCAGGCGTTTGTCATTGCATTGTATCTGGCAACAAGAATTTGCTGCGTATTGACCGTTCCGCCGCCGAACTGATAAATAAATAAAGTATCACCTTTATAAATTGCGCAGCAACAGCTCCTCGAATAAGCATGAGGTGAAACGGGTAAAGGTGTCCATGCAGCCGTCGTCAATGAAAAATCGTTGAACTCGGGAATTAAAGGTTTGTTACCGGATATATCAAAATCCGGATTTTGTCCGAATGCCGTAAACGAGAGAAAAAGAATAACAGGCAAAAAGAAGAATATCTTCTTCATATTATACCTCCTTATTTTTTAGTTTGAAAATATTTTAAATTAATTTTCTTATTTATTAATTAAATATTTTTTTTGTTTACCGATATACTTACCGTTATCACAAGAAATTCATATAATCTTTCTAAATTTAATATTATTTTCACATCTGTCCAAAATAACTTACTAAAGATTATAAAAAAATTCCTGAAAAATTAGATTAAAAACCATATTTTTATATTTTACAAAATAAATATATATATTATGGTAAACATGACATTATTTTCTCAA
>VGWA01000007.1 GCA_016873795.1 Ignavibacteria bacterium | reverse complement strand
CTATGACAGCTCCACCGTACTATCGGCGGTTATGTATCTAAAATATAACAATTATTATTTTAAAGATTCGCTCGGTACAACTTCATTCAACATTTACAGGATAATAAACTACAAAGATATTTCGACTCTTAAATACGATGAATTTTCACCGGCAGATTACGACATTCAGGTCGGTACATACACTGGAACGCCGACGGACACTATCACGGTAAGCATTGCATTAGACACGAATCTAATCAGAGACTGGCTGAATTACAGTGCCGATACGATAAATTATCCGATTAAAAATTACGGTATTGCATTTATTCCAAATACAAATTGCAACACGATTAAAGCATTCAACTCAATCAATTCAGCTACGGGTTATACACCGTACATTGAAGTAATATTAACAAAGAATTCAGAAACCGATACTATATATTTCAACAGTCTTGACGGTACTTCTCTCGTCACAGCCCCTTCAACAATTATTCCAAATCAAAGATTTATAACACTTTCGGGTGTTTCATACAGACACATTATGAGGTTTGATTTGAGTAAATTACCGGCAAATTCAATTATAAATCAGGCATATCTTGAATTTACAATCGATACTGCATCATCATTTTACTCGACTTTTGACAGAAGACTGTATATCGAAATGCTGACTGATACAACAGAATACAAAACAGACGGTTACATATTTTACGCTAATTTAAAGAATTACATCACTTATAACAGTTATTTAAACTACATTTTTCAGAACTGGACAAGCGGAGTATATCCGAATTTAGGAATTATGTTATCCAATACAACCGAAACAACGAATCTTGATGAATTTGTTTTTTATTCTTCGGATAATCCCGAACCGTCACTCAGACCAAGACTAACAATAAGGTACACAATAAGAAATTGATTTTTATGCTCCGAAAATATATTAATAAGACTTACATTTATACCATTACTTTAATCATTATATTATTTTCTTTTATCACTGCATATTCACAGGATGAGTTCAGTGCCGGTTCACCTTACAATATTTACGGATTAGGCGATTACATTTATTCTTCGAGCATAAGAACAGATGCAATGGGAATACAGGGGATTGCACTTTACGGAGATTATGTTAACAATATGAATCCGGCTTCCAACTCACGATTATCTTTTACTAATTTAACGGCATCGGCAGAATATTATCTTCAAAAATCATCCGATAATAATATTTCTTCTCGTTTTTCAGATTTGAATGTCAATGGTTTTAATATAGGCATTCCTTTCAGTCAGAATAACGGGTGGGTACTGACACTCGGTTTCAATCCTATTACAAACATCAATTATAAGATTACGAATCAGGCATATTCGAACGGAGTACCATATAAGAAGAATTTTTACGGCAGCGGCGGTCTTTCGAGAATCAATGCGGGGATGTCATATAAAGTATTCAAAGTACTCACACTTGCCGCAGAGTACAATTATGCATTCGGAAACAAAGTAGATTTAAAGTATTATAATTTCAACACATCAGGTTTTATAAATACATATCAGAAGTATCAAAATAACTTTGACGGTTCATATTTTAAAGCCGGTTTCATTTTTGATGCCGGTTCATTTTTTAAAAGCGATTTAATCAACAATCTGGCAATCGGTTTTATTTATCAAACGAAATGCAAACTATATTCGACATACGAAACAATAACCGGTTCGTCAATAGGTTTTGACACAACTTCTGTCAGTGATTACTACAACATCAGTTTTCCCGAGGCATTCGGTTTCGGTATTACAAATAAATTCGGTCAAAGATTTCTAATGTCGGCAGACCTTTTAATTCAGCAATGGAGTAAATTTTCAGTAGCAAACGTAAAACAGGAAAATTATCAAGATGCATACAGATTTGGAATCGGTTTTGAAATACAACCTCCAAACAGATCAGACAGAACCGTTTTAGAAGATTTAACTTACAGATTCGGTTTCTTTTATGACAGGTCATACTTTAAAATCAATAATGATAATATTAACAGGTACGGAATAACAGCAGGAATAAATATTCCGCTATACGGGGATAATTCCATCGATATCAGTTTAAGTTATTACATCAGAGGGTCACGCAATAATGGTCTGATACAGGATGAAAATTTCAGAATAGCAGCCGGACTTAATTTTGGAGAACTCTGGTTTATAAAAGCAAGAGAAGAATAAAATTCAAAAACTGCAGCATAATTTTAACAACAAATTACAAAATAGTTACATAATGATAGCCATTGGAACCGACCACAGAGGTTACAGATTAAAAGAAACAATCAAGCAATTTTTAGACAATGAAGGATTAAAGTATAAAGATTTCGGAACATATTCCGACAACAGTGTGGATTACCCGGATTATGCAAAAGCAGTTTGCGAAAACATATCGAGCGGTGAATCAGATAGAGGAATATTAATATGCGGCAGCGGGATGGGTATTTGTATACCTGCAAACAAATACAAGGGTATAAGGGCAGCAAACGTATTGAACGAAAAAATGGCAGAAATGACAAGACGTCATAATGATGCGAATGTTATTTGTTTCGGAGCAGATTTTATAAAGCCGGAAACAGCTGTAAAATGCTTAAAAGTTTTTTTAAACACAGACTTTGAAAATGAAGAAAGGCACATAAGAAGAGTAAACAAAGTAAATAATATAATTCAATAAAATCAATACCGATGAAAGAAAACCTTAAAATATTCGATTTTGAAATCTTCGATGCAATTGAGAACGAAACAGGCAGGCAGACATCAAAATTAGAACTGATTGCTTCGGAAAATTTCGTATCTCCTGCAGTGTTGGAAGCTTTAGGTTCAGTTATGACAAACAAATACGCCGAAGGTTATCCCGGAAAAAGATACTACGGCGGGTGTGAATACGTCGATGTTGCCGAAAATATTGCAAGAGACCGAGCCAAAAAATTATTCGGAACGGAATATGCAAACGTCCAGCCGCATTCGGGAAGTCAGGCAAATATGGCTGTATATTTCACATTAGTAAAACCCGGAGACAAAGTAATGGGAATGGATTTATCCCACGGCGGACATCTTACACACGGTTCACCTGTGAATTTTTCCGGACAGTTGTATAATTTTATCAGTTACGGTATAAATCCTGATACCGGTTACATAGATTACAATGAAGTAGAAGATAAAGCACTGAAAGAAAAGCCGAAAATGATTACTGTAGGAGCAAGCGCATATTCGCGAACAATAGATTATAAAATATTCCGTGAGATTGCAGATAGAACAGGAGCTTTTTTATTTGCCGACATAGCACATCCGGCCGGATTAATTGCGAAGAAACTGCTTGATGATCCGCTTCCTTATTGTCATATCGTTGCCACAACGACTCACAAAACACTGAGGGGACCGAGAGGCGGCATGATATTGATAGGAAAAGATTATGAAAATCCGTTTGGGCTGAAAGCACCTAAATCGGGAAGAATAAAAATGATGAGCGAACTAATAGATTCCATGGTAATTCCGGGAGTACAAGGCGGACCTCTTATGCATGTCATAGCAGCCAAAGCCGTGGGATTCAAGGAAGCACTGGATGACAGTTTTAAAGTATACGCAGAGCAAATCATAAGAAATGCGAAAGCACTTGCAGCAAAAATGGTAGCAATGGATTATAAAGTAATATCAGGCGGTACCGACAATCATCTTATGTTAATTGACTTGCGAAATAAAAACATTTCAGGTAAAGCCGCACAGGAAGCGTTAGACGAAGTCGGTATAACCTGCAATAAAAACGCAGTTCCTTTTGACGATAAAAGTCCTTTAGTTACAAGCGGAATAAGACTCGGGACTCCTGCTCTTACAACAAGAGGTATGAGGGAACAGGAAATGGAACAGATTGCCGAATTTATTAACAGAATAATTACCAATCCTAAAGATGAAAAAATCAAAAATGGAGTTGCAGAAGACGTAAAGAAACTGACTTCACAATTTGGTTTTTATGGAAGAAAATAAAGACACCAACGAATCCGGGGAAAAGCAAATGTCTTTTCTCGAGCACCTTGAAGAACTGAGATGGAGAATAATCAAAGCTGCAATCGGTGTTGTTATCTGTGCCGTTATAGCCGGTATTTTTATAAATTACATAATGGAAAACATTTTACTTGCCCCGTTATACAAAACTGACCCTGTTCTCGAAATACAGAACTTAAAACCATTCGGACAGTTTACATTATATATGGAAGTAATTATAACAACCGGAGTAGTACTCAGCATTCCGAATATTTTTTATCAGATGTGGAAATTCATAGAGCCTGCACTTAAACCAAAAGAAAGAAAATACATAACCGGTATAGTTATTTTTTCGTCTTTATGTTTTATCACGGGAGTAATTTTTGCTTATTTTGTAATGCTTCCAACGGCGTTGGGTTTTGCCGCACAATTCGGGACAGACATTATAAGAAACCGAATGGCTGCTGATGAGTATTACAATTTTATAATTTCGGTTTTACTTATTGCGGGAGTAGTATTCGAATTACCGATGATTTCCTTTTTTTTATCCCGTATAGGGATATTAAAACCTCATTTTATGAGAAAATACAGGAAACACGCAATAGTATTAATTCTTTTTTTGGCAGCACTATTGACGCCGACTCCGGATATAACAAATCAATTATTATTAGGTATTCCTTTACTTATACTTTATGAAATAAGTATATTAATATGCAAGTTATCACAAAAGAAAGAATCAAAAGAACTAATGCAATAGTATCTTGAATTTAAAAAACATCATAGAGCCGATAAAACACGAACTGGAAACTTTTCAGAGACTTTTCGGAAAATCGCTGAAATCAAACGTTCCGCTTATTGATATCATTACGAAATATATATTATCTCAAAAAGGGAAAAAAATCCGCCCGATACTTGTTATATTATGCGCCAAACTATGCGGAGAAGTAAACGAACGCACATATACAGCCGCCACATTAGTTGAATTTTTACATACTGCCACGTTAATACACGACGACGTTGTAGACGACGCAAAAACGCGCCGCGGTTTATTATCCGTTAACGCAAAATGGAAAAACAAAGCTGCAGTATTAATAGGTGATTTTTTATTATCGAGAGGTCTTTTGATTTCTCTTGACAACAACGAATTCGAATTTCTTAAAACGACTTCAGAAGCAGTAAAGAGAATGAGCGAAGGAGAACTCCTGCAAATTCAAAAAGCAAGAAATTTCGATGCAACTGAAGAAACTTACTTTAAAATAATAAAAGATAAAACTGCTTCACTAATCAGAACATGCTGCAGATTAGGAGCTTTAAGTACAACAAAAGACGAAAATAAAATTAATAATATTTCGGATTTCGGAGAAAATCTCGGGATATCATTTCAATTAAGGGATGACTTACTCGATTATACAGGCAGGAAAGCTTTACTCGGAAAATCAACAGGAAATGACGTAAAAGAAAAAAAGTTTACGCTGCCTTTAATTATTTCCCTTAACAATGCACCGAGAAAAAAAGCCGTCGAAATTATGAAATTAATTAAGAGTGATTCAATCAAAAAATTCAAATCGGTATATGAATTTGTAAACGAATACGGCGGCATTGAATACACCGTTACGAAAATTAAGGAATACTCCGAGATTGCAAAAACATCCCTGAAAAGTTTTAACGACAGTCAATCAAAAAAATCATTACTTGACCTTGTCAGTTTTATATCAAGCAGGGAAAATTAATTTTGTTAAGAATATTTTAAGAAAGGGTAATTTAATTCAGGTCTGTAAATTTTGTATTAAACATTAAATACAGAGATTATTTTAGAGGTAAAATTGGAGTTATAAATATATCAAAAAAAATATATTAAATAACTGTTGAAGGATTCTTTTTAACCAAATCGGGTAATGAAGACATTTGAAGGTCGGATAATCCGACTAAAGTCAAACCTAAAATCAGTCAACAGGTATCACCCGCCGGAGTTTAATCCCAGAGTACTAGGGGGCGGGGCGGGAATGACAGGTGAAGACAGGTACGACAAGTGATTAATCAGACAGGTACAATGCGGTTAGGATTTAAAATTCAACACCTTTACCATTTCATAGACAGCAATACCGAAAGCAACGGCAACATTTAAAGATTGTTTCATACCAAACATTGGAATTTCGAGAGAAAAGTCGGATAATTCTATCAATTCCTTAGACACTCCGGTTATTTCATTACCAACGATAAGACAGACCGGGAAATCATTCTTATCAATTTCCCAGTAATATCTTTTCATATCGGTAATTTCAAGAACACAAATTTTAATTCCTTCTTTTTTCAAATTTTCAATTATTCCTACAGGTTCTTTATGATATTCCCAGGGTACACTAAGTGTTGCACCAAGGGCTACTTTTTCTATTTCTTTTCTCGGAGGGTGCGGTGTATAGCCGGTTAAATACACTTTCTGAATAAATGCACCGTCTGAAGTCCTGAATATAGCACCGACATTGAAAATACTTCGAATGTTTTCGCATAATACATAAACAGGATTGCGTTTGAACTTTTCTATTTCCGGCAGTTGCTTTCTCTGTGCTTTGATTTCCGGATGTGTCAGTTTACGCATAAATCAAATTTTTTTAAAAATAATATTATACAATACAACAAACAGTATAAAAATTTAATTGATTTATTTATAAATTGATAATAAAATTTATTATTATTTTCTTATATAAAACTCATATATCAGTTTGGAGAATAGAAAAAAAATAGAAAACTTTTTCTTAGAGCAAGGAATTCTCTCGAAAAATTTTCCGGATTACGAGTTTCGCACATCACAAACGGAAATGGCATTATCCATTTACGACTGTTTACTGAGCAAAGAACATATTTTCATTGAAGCACCGACTGGAATCGGAAAATCATTTGCATATTTAGTACCGTCGATATATTACGCAAAAAAATACCAAAAGAAGGCGGTGATTTCCACGAACACAATAAATCTTCAGGAACAGTTAATTTTTAAGGATATACCTTTCTTAAAGGATTTTTTGCCGATTGATTTTAAAGCGAGTTTAATAAAAGGGAAAAACAACTACATATGCCCGCACAGATTAAGAAAGGCAATGAACAACACAAAATCCCTTTTTGACGAGGACGAAACCAAAATACTCGATAAAATATACGATTGGTTTTTAAACACAAAAGACGGAACTACATCCGACATTAATTTCAAAGTTCCGGATAATTTATGGAGCAACATTTGCGCTGAACACGGAATTTGCACAAGTAAAACCTGCGGAGGTGAAGATACAGAATGTTTTTATCAAAAGGCAAAGTTCGATATAGCAAAATCCGATATAGTAATAATAAACCATTATTTATTTTTTACATTATTCAGATTTAACGAATACAAGAGAAAATCACGCGGTACAAAGCAGGAAGACGGATACTTGTTTCACAACGATTTTCTAATCTTTGACGAAGCACAGACACTTGAAAATATTGCCGCAAAACATTTGTATCCAACAATATCGAGAGAAATGATTAAATATCATTTGACGAGACTTTACAATGATAAAAAAAGAAAAGGATTTCTGAATTCCTTTAATTCTTTGCATATTATACCCACAGTTATCAATCTGCTCGAATTAAACAATCTTTTTTTTCAAACTCTAAAAAAGAAGTATTACAGACACAAAGGCGAAAAGGAACCAAAAACAGCAGCAAGGATATACGAGAGAAACTCATTTGAAAACATTTTGAACGACGAATTTAACCATCTGATAAAATGTTTAAGACCGTTAAGGGATGCCTGCAAAGATGAGCATCAGTTAAACGAGCTTAACGATTACATAATTAAATTTGCAGAATTTAACAGGCTAATAGATGAATTCATTACACTGGAAAATGAAACAGAAAAAGGCGATTTTGTATACTGGATAGAACTTTCTTCAACAAAAGAAGACAGTAATATTACACTTTGTTCGACAAACCTGGATCTATCCGACTATTTCAGAAACAACATTTTTAAATCCGGCAACAGTTGTGTTTTAACGAGTGCCACTTTAAGTATAAACGAAAGCTTTGAATATTTCAAATCCCGGCTTGGTGCGGAGTCAGCACATGAATTAAGACTTCCGACGCAATTTGATTTTTACAAACAGGTGAAGATATACATACCAAGAGATATTCCTATTCCGAGAAAAGAATCGGATTTGTTATACAAGGAAAAGATCAAATACTGGATAGAATATTTCATTAAAATGACAAAAGGAAAAGCACTAATACTTTTCACAAATTCCGCACTAATGAAAAAAATCAGTTTTGAATTAAAGAATACACTATCAAAGTATAATATACAGGTTTTTACACAGGGGGAAGGATTATCAAGGAAAAATCTGCTTAATTCATTCAAAGAGGATACAGATTCTGTATTGTTCGGACTTGACAGTTTCTGGATAGGAATAGACGTACCCGGCGAATCATTAAGCAATCTTATAATAACAAAACTCCCCTTTCAGGTGCCTGAGCATCCATTAATTCGTGCGAAAATTGATTATATTGAAAAGTCGGGACAAAACAGTTTTAACAACTTCATTCTGCCCGAAGCGATTCTGAAATTCAGGCAGGGTATAGGAAGACTCATAAGAAATAAAAACGACAAAGGAATAATTGCTATACTTGATACGCGGATAATATCAAGACCATACGGAAAATTTTTTATCAACAGCATCGAGCCGTGCCCAATTGAGCTGATTTGATTATATAATCATTGTTTATACAACCCAATAATTCTCATATTTTAATGCATATCATAAGAAAACGATTTTAACTAATTTTGATATTATGAATGAAGAATATAATTTAAAAAACGGTGAAAATTCCGAAACAGATAGTAAAAACGATGATACTAATGCACTAAACACGGAACTGAAACCGGAAACTCCCGAAACGACTGTTCAAAAACAACAATTCACACGCAGTAAAAAACAATTCAAAGAATATAATTCAAATAAAAATCTTTACTCGGATGCGAGGTCATGTTCCGTAAAAATCTTATGCAGATGCGAAAGGACCGATTCATATCTCGATAAACTGGTTGATTCGGAATTAAGAAATTCGACGTTAAACGATTTTGATAAGTCTTTATTAAATGAATTAACACACGGAGTAATCCGATGGATGAGACGTCTTGACTGGTTTTTAAACGGATTTTACAGGGGTCAGTACGAGAAATGCCTACCCGAAGTGAAAAATGCATTAAGAGTGGCACTATATCAGATTTTATTTCTTAACAAAATTCCATATTCTGCAGCGGTAAACGAAGCTGTAGAATTTGTAAAAAGAACGCGGGGAGAAAAACACGCGGGAGTTGTAAACGGATTATTAAGAACGATAATCAAGACACTCGATTCATTAGTCTGGCCTACGAGAGAAATAGACGAAGTAAACTATCTCGGAATAATCCAATCTCATCCGAACTGGATGGTACGGAGATGGATAAACCGTTTTGGATTCGACGAAGCACAAAAGTTATGCGAGGCAAATAATATCAGACCTTCTTTATCGATAAGAGTAAACACTCAAAAAATTACCTCTGAGGAATTCGAAAAAATTATGAAAGAAAAGAATTTATTATACAGAAAATCGCCGTACATAGAAAATTTTTTTTCAACAAAGACAATGTCAAAAATTTACGAAGACGAATACTTCAAAAAAGGTTATTTCACGATACAGGATGATAGTGCAGGTTTAGTATCATTGTTACTATCACCGAAAGAAAATGAAGTCATACTGGATGTATGTTCGGCACCGGGCGGAAAAACATCTCATATTTCAGAACTTATGAACGGAACCGGAAAAATTATCGCTTTAGACAAATATTTATCACGAGTAGAAACGACAAAAGCCAATCTTGAGAGACTAGGAATAAAAAACACGATATTATTATACGACGACATAGCGGAACCAAAAAGTGAAACTCTAAAAAGCAAACTGATAGGAAGAGTCGATAAAGTACTTGTTGATGCACCATGTTCAGGATTCGGCGTAATTACCAAAAAGCCGGATATTAAATGGAAAAGGGAAATTGAAGACATAATCGAGCTACAGAAAATTCAAATCGAAATTCTTGAAAGTTCCAAGGTATACCTTAAACCCGGAGGTGTTTTAGTTTACAGTACCTGCACTACCGAGCAGGAGGAAAATTCAGAAGTAGTAAAATTATTCCTTGAAAAAAATCAGGATTTCAAAATTGAAAATGCGGGAAATTATCTCCCTGAACAAGTAGTAAACACGGAGGGATTTATGGAGGTATTTCCTCATACACACAAGACAGACGGAGGGTTTGCCGCGAGGTTGATAAAAAAGCAATAAAAAAACCCGCTTAAAGCGGGTTTTTTTATCAAACTAATTATGCAGGAATTAGTATCCTTTAGTTAATGTAAAGTCACCGAGTTTCAACCTCAGATTGATTGCTATAGTCAACGCACCGAATTTACCGGACGGTCTCTTACCCAGACGCAAAGAAGGACCAATAGCAAATGAAGTCATTGCAAAGTCTTCCGAAAATCCAGCGATAAGAGTTTCGATTAAAATCTGAAAATCTCTTCTTTGTGATTTCATTGTTGCGTCAATTCTTAAATCAAAAACTCCGATACCTTTAGGGGTTCTTACCTGCAAATCCCTGCCTGTGAATCCAAAATGAAACTCTCCAAAATACTGCGCAGCATATACTTTGGCTCTTGTTGACCTCAGAATCTGGAACGGATATCTTAATTCCCAGTTGAAGAAATTTCCGCCATAGGCAATATCATTATTTTTCATAAACAAAGTCGGGTCATTTGAATGTAATGCCGAATCATAATTTTGATATCCTCTTTTTCTCAGTTCCTGTTGATTTACAACCTTTACAATAGGGTATTCTTTACCCCACCAGCCGTCACTGAGGAACTGAAAATAGCCCAGTTCCAAATAATTTCCGAATGGAAACACATATTTAAGTTCAAGACCAAGCCATGGAGTATATATGTTATTATAATATCCGAAGATGTGATTATCAAGTACTACGGTATCTTTTCTCATCCACACAGTTTCTTTTATACGGGTAGATACTCCAACAGAAAAGCCTAAAATATTAAAAGCAGCACCTAATCTATCACATTCAAAAGGACCGGAATACGGAGTACCCTGAAAGAGTGAAAAACCGACCGATTCTTTTATAGGAATTCCGACAGGTTCACCTCCGAAAAGCTGTGCATAAGGATTAATATATGCGGTTGTTGTCTGAATTCCCCTGCTGTATCTCATCGGAGGCTGGACTAGGTCTTTTAGTTTAATGTTTTCCGGATAAAAAGTGAAAACCGTTGCAAGATTGATTGGGGATTTTCCGAGGTTGATTTTATTTGCTTTATCGGAATAGTTCAAAAGAAATTCCTGTAATTGTGTTGATAATCTTGTAAAGACAGATTCACCAGCGGGAGCAAAAGGTAACATAGCCTCAATATCATAATCACCCATCCATACTCTATCCCCATCATAATCAACGACAATGTTGGAACTCGGAAGAATATCCGCTTTATCGTATCCCAATTCCAGTAAAATAATTATAAAAGTAGAATCAGAAGGATTCTCTGCCATATAACCGACTTTGAAGAATCTGAATGTCTGAGCGTCATCCATATCCAGAATCTCGGATTTTATCTTTGCTTTACCGAATACTTTAGGTGGAGCAGTGTCACGGGGTGTCGTTGTAGTTACTCCGCCGTCACCGGGTCCGGGAGTAACTCCGGCAAGGGGCTGAGTCCAAAATCTCGGACTTATGTTCACGTCTTTATAAGAGACATTATAGCTTATCTGTCCGCTTACAGAATCAACAGTTATCGATAAAGTTGAATCCGGGTCTTCTACTGTATTATAATATACGAATTTCGTTAATATTCTGTATTCCGGGTCATAATTTTCCTCTTCAACCTGCGCCCCTGCAAGTTGGGGGAAAATCATCAGAAATAGAATAATAACGAAATACAACAAAGGTGTATAGAAATTTTTCATATATTTATATTTATTTAAATGTTAAAATATACTATATAAAACAATAAATCAATCTCAAATTTAATCTTACCACTCTCCGAAAGTAACGGATTGATTAAAAGTTCTTGAGTATCCGTTTATATCTTTCACTGTAATTCCTATTGACAGATTATAAGGTTTGGATTTGCCTTCACGCCATCTGTCGTAAGCATCTTCGTTTGCAAATACCTTATTCAAATTAACGTAATAAACATTATCCGAAGTTTTTGAAATAGTAGCCGGACCTGAGGTTACACCAACCGATACACTTTGAGGGACATCGTCGCTGATAGAAACTTTGAATATAGATTTTCCCATTAATGACCTAACAGAAATCCCACCGCCCATAGGAACGTTAACGGATACTGTTACACTGGGATTTTCATTTGGAATCGTACTTGCGGGAGCAGAGCTTGAAGTTCCTATTCTTAGAACCAATGATTTTTGTCCTCCTATTTTAACGGGTCTGGAGCCTTTCGGCGGAATAGTTCCTAATACCTGTCCGTCGCCGACAACTTCCATCGGCTGGTCGTTCGGATTAGAAAACACATAAGTCGAAAACTGTTTTATATTTGAAGGAGGATTCAGTCTAATAGATTGCTGCTGCTGTTGTTGCTGCTGTTGTTGCTGCTGCTGTTGTTGCTGTTGTTGTTGTTGCTGCTGCCCAGGGGGAGGAATGTAAACTCCGCCTGTCTGAAACGATGGCTGCTGAATAATTTGCTGATGTTGAAGAGCAGCCATCTGTTCCAAAAGTTTCAAGTATTCGGAAGAATCAACTGTTTGAGTCATTTTTTTCAACAATGTATCCATTGCTGCTCTCATTGAATCCAGCTTTGCCTTTTCAACAACTTTTGTTTTATCGACAACCTCTTCAAGATTGATATCCGTACCCTTCAAAGTTAATATCGCTAACAGGGTTATGTATAATACCTGATAGATGATGAATTTTACATCTCGTTTATGCATAGTCTTTTAAAATTAAATTTAAAAATTATAGTTTTATCTCTTTCCAGCAAGATATACAAGGTTCTCCAGACTCTTAGAAGCAGCCGCATCTTTCAGATTATTAATCGTTTCGTTCAGGAAATGAGCTGTCATCTGAA
The DNA here is from genome assembly GCA_016873795.1 of Ignavibacteria bacterium. Classification (GTDB taxonomy): domain Bacteria; phylum Bacteroidota; class Ignavibacteria; order Tepidaquicellales; family Tepidaquicellaceae; genus VGWA01. Next base: position 38,529 of record VGWA01000007.1, on the reverse strand, counting down.
GTTCCTTCATAATTTTTTCATCGGGAAGCTTTATGTTATTAATTTCTGCAACAATATTTCTGATACTTTCCAGACTTTCTTTCAATGTAACAGTATAATCTTTAGAATAATCCGCCGATTGCTTTATGCCGTCGGTTGCCATTACGAGAGTATCGGCAAGACTCTTAATTGTAGCAAGAACGTCTTTTGAAGAATTCTCCACAGCATGAGCAATTGTTTTCAGTGAGCCGGCTGCGCTTTCAATTTGTTTGCTGAATTCGGCATCAAAAATCTTGACACCGGTTAATCCTGCTGCGGCATTTTTAAATTCAACAATGTTTTTAGTAAACACAGCATTTAACTCTGTAGTATTTTTAACAAGATCAGACATTTTTTGGAGGTCTTCCTTGGTAAATCCAGAAGCTGCTCTATCTCCGCCCGCCAATGCCTTGGTGAACAGTCTTTCGTTGGATTCCTTAATTTCAGTTAACAGGTCAATCTGCATTTTTTCCTGTAGTCCATGATAATATTCCTGTTCGATAACGCTTGTTTTCTGAACTATCGCCTGATATTCAAGACCGAGTGATTCAAAAACACCGCCGAACAGTTTTGCCATTGCGAGAATTACGATTGCTTTAATTTCAAAAGGTACCGAAAATCCCAAGAATATTGTCGGACCCAATTTAATAGAAATCAACAGAATTGCAGCACCGAGTAACGGAAGTGCAGTACCTATGCCGTCGACTATACCGGTATATTTTTCGATTATATAGTCAATCATTCTTTCGGAGGTTACTGCTGACTCAATTTCCCTCTTCAATTCTCTATGAGCAATCCATCCAAAGAACATAAACAGTACATAAGTAATAAGCGGGAACCACCATAAAGTAACCGCATGAACCGCCACGCTTTCTTTTGCCTCTATTATCTGTTCAGGTTGATAAATCATCTTTGCAAGTCCATCGGCAACATTACCTAATATAGGAACAGTACCAACATCAAAGAAGAACGATACAATTAAAACGATGAATGATGGCAAACCTGATTTTAAAAATATTCCCCATTTCCTCTTCTCTATATCTTCCATGCTTTTATTTTCAATATAGTTCCTAATCTGGACAATCGTAGCATTGCTTTCAATCAGTTCATTTACCTTTTGTTCGATCCTTTTCTGGGTTTCCGGATCCGTAACAGTCGAATCCTCAAATAAGTTAGTTTTTTTCTCTTCCATATTTATATAAATTTAAATTATAAAAGAATTTACCAAATTTATTTTATATCACAATCTCCCGATGGTTGACATTCCCTCGGCATTATTCTAAAAGTATAAAATTCCTTATATTTCATATAGTAAAAAATAAAATAAAAATATCTTTAAGTCAATATAAGAATTTAGAATTAAAAAAAAATATTTTCTTAAAAAATCACTGTTTTTTAATAAAATACTAACACTTAAACAAAATTGAAGTATCACCGTAACTCAGGAATCTATAATTGTTTTCCAGAGCGTGGTTATAAACATTTTTCCATTCATTACCGATAAATGCCGCAACCAGCATAAGCAGAGAGCTTTTTGGAAGATGAAAATTAGTAATTAAGACGTCAGTTATTTTAAAATCATAACCAGGAATTATCATCAAAGCTGTAGCTGCATTTATCTCACTTAGATTTTCTCTTTTCATAAATTTAAGAAATTCATTCAATATTAATTCTTTATGAATAATTCCGGAATCTTTCAAATTATATACTTCCCACTGTTTCAAATTCGTATTCAACTTCCCTTCAGCAACAAGTTTATACCCCATCCAGTATATTGTTTCCAAAACTCTTGTTGTTGTTGTTCCCACGGCAACGATTTTTTTATTAATATTATTAATCAGTGTTTGGAGGAATAATTCGGAAAACCTGAACTTTTCAGAATGTATTTCATAATCAAACAAGTTTTTTTCTGTAACGGGTTTAAAAGTACCAAGAGAAACATCAAGAGTCACGTTCAGTACATCAATACCATTTTGTAAAATCCGTTTAATTATTTCCGGTGTGAAGTGCAATCCTGCCGTAGGGGCAGCGACAGAACCATATTTTTTAGCGTATACAGTCTGATATCTTATTTCATCGTCAAATTCCGCTTTCCTGTCAATATAAGGAGGCAAGGGAATTTCGCCCGTACTGTTTAAAATATCGTAAATGTTTAAATCGGGTTTAGTCCAACGAAATTTTATAATAAAGCAGTCTTTTTCCCTGGAACACAATTCCGCATTGAACCGGAAAATATTATTATTAACGTTTATTTCCCTTTCCAGTATTTCTCCTTTCCATTTTTTTGCGTTTCCGACAAGGCATTTCCAATATGAAATTCCCTTTTCTTCTTTATTAAACTCATACGGTTCAAGGCAAAAAATTTCTATTTCAGCACCGGTTGTTTTTCGGAATAACAATCTTGCTTTAATTACTTTTGTATCGTTTACTATTAAAATATTTTCCTTTTCAACATAACACGGTATATTTTTAAATACATCATCAAAAATTTTTTTATTACGGTAAACCAGCAATTTGGATTCTTCTCTTGACTCCGCAGGAAACAAGGCGATTCTATTGGGAGGGAGGGTATAAGAAAATTTATCCGAGAGCAGAAATTTTTTATTCATAATACGGGTTTAAAAAACAAAGACGTTTTCCGACAGGAAACGTCTTTTAGTGCACTCTGAGGGACTCGAACCCTCGACCTAATGATTAAGAGTCATTTGCTCTACCAACTGAGCTAAGAGTGCAATTAAAATTAACCAAAATAGAATTAGTTTTCAATAACATTAATAGAATCACTGAAAATTTTTATTAATCGCAGTTTAATTAGAATTAATTTTTTAATGTTTTTGTTAAAAAAGTAATAGTATAAATATGGATTTTTAATGAACTTACTGTCAAGAATAATATTTTTTTCCGTTGTCATAATAATATTAGGCGGACTACAACTGCTCGTATACAAAACATTCCGGAATTATCTGAAAAGAAATCAGATAGAAGGAAAAACATTAAACCTGATTACCATTACTCCCTTTATAGTATTTAACATTCCATTAATATATACAATCCTTACAAAATTCGATTATACGGGTTATCCTAAATTTATTTATTACATAATCATAGTACCTTATTTTATTTTTCAGGCATCAGTTTTTTTCATCGGATTATATTTATTAGCAGGAAAAATAATAAAACTTCCTTTTAAAATTACAAGGTACATTATAACAAAGATTTCATATTTAAAGAAAAAGTACAATCAGATTAAAGAAAAGAAACAGATACAAAAGTTTGATTATTCGAGACGAAAATTTATATCGACATCGGCAATGTTCATAACAGGTTATGCTTTTATCGGTTCGACGATAGGAGTAATCAACAAAGATGATTATGAAATAACGAATCTGGAAATTAAAATCAAAAATCTACCCGAATCATTGAAGGGAACTACGATAGTATTAATCAGTGATATACACATAGGTCCGTTTATAGATTCAAAAAAGCTGCTTGAATACACGGAAGTAATAAACAGACTCGACAGTGATTTTATATTCATTGCCGGAGATTTGACAAATTCACAAAAAGAAGAAGCAAATGAATTAATTGAGCCATTAAACAGGCTGAAATCAAGAAAGGGAGTATATGCAATATTAGGCAACCACGATTATTTTTCCGATCCTGATTACATAACAAAAGTAATCTCGCAAAACACACAGGTAAGATTATTAAAGAACGAAGCAGAAATCATTGACATTAATAATGAAAAAATAGCAATATTAGGAATGGAAGACACCCGTGCGGGCGGTTCGAATTACAACGGAAAAATCATGGAATACTTCGAGAAAACATTGGAAAAAGCAGAAAATCTTGCAGAGTACCAAAATCTCAAATTTGAAAAGCTGCCAAAATTATTACTATACCATAAACCATATTTTTTCAAATATATGCAGAACAGAGGAATAGATTTGATTGTAAGCGGTCATACACACGGAGGGCAGGTTGTGTTGGTAAAGGTATCAGATTTCAATCTATCACTTGCTTCGGCATTCAGCCCTTATGTAAGCGGATTATATTCGGAAAACGGAACACATATGTACGTATCGAGGGGTATTGGTTCGGTGGGATTACCTGTAAGATTAAACTGTTCACCAGAAATTACAAAATTCACTCTGATTTAAATTTCAGACATTAGTAGTTTTATAATAAAAACGGTAAAAAAATAATTCAATAACAGAAAGTAAGACAAGCGAAATGGAATCTTTTGGCAATAATCTTGCTGTTCCGTCGCCCAGAGGTATATAAAATCCGGACAACTTAATAATTCCGAAAAGAAGTTTATTTTGTGGTAAATTAATTACATAACCCAAATCAGAGATAAAGAATCCGATAAAAAAACTTGAGATTGTCCATCCAACCGTAAAAAGAATTACAATAAAAACGAGGTTCAGGAAAGCAGTCATCAATCCCTCGGTCTGGTACGATTTTGCAAAAATATAAACAGCAAAGACAACATGTAAATAAAAAATTACTACGGCAATCATAAATTAGTATGCAAATTTCGAGAAGAAAATTTCTTTAAATGTTTTTAATATAATTTTCACATCAAAAGCCAAAGACCAGTTTTCGATGTAATATATGTCATAGTCAATTCTGTCCTGTATAGACGTCCCCGGACCTCTGAGACCGTTTACCTGAGCCCAGCCTGTCATACCGCACTTAACTCTATGTCTTTCGAGATAATTCAGTACCGTTTCTTTCATCTGGTTAACATAGAATTCTCTTTCCGGTCTTGGTCCGACTATACTCATTTCACCTTTAATAACGTTAATGAACTGAGGAATTTCATCCAGACTGAATTTTCTCAGCAACCTTCCGATTTTCGTTACTCTTTTATCATTGGGCACAGCAAGGGAGGGACCCCGTGATTCAGCATCGACAAACATTGAGCGAAATTTATACATCATAAACTTTCTGCCGTCGAGTCCGATTCTTTCCTGTTTGTACAGTACAGGTCCTTTAGATGTAAGTTTAATCAGGATTACGATAACTGAAATCAGCGGGAAAGTAATAATTAAAAGCAACAAAGAGAGAACGAAATCAAAAGTTCTTTTTAAAACTCCATTCCAGATGTTTATCGGTAAAGATTTTATCTTCATAATCGGAATACCGTCGACTTCTTCCACTTTCAATCTGCTTGTTATTAACTCGAGGAAATCAGGAACCATCATAAATTCGACATTTATTCCCTCACATTTTTTTAAAAGCAGGAATAAATCAGAATGTTGTGATGTTTTCAGAGCAATAAACAATTTTTCTATGTTAAATTTACTTATAATTTCAGGCAGGTCATCATAATTTCCAAGATAATTTTTCTGTTTTTCATACTCAATTTTCTTTTCAGCCACATAGCCAATAACGTTATAGCCGGTATAAGTACTGACGGAAAATCTTTTATAAATCTTATCTGCCATTTCACTATCACCGACCACTACAATATTTTTCACTCCGATTCTCTTATTATAAAAAGTTTTTTCGAGTTTAAGGACCAAATATCTTCCTATCGTCATTAGAAACACCGACACAAACCAAATAATGACGAAAACGACCCTTGAATAAAGAAACTCTCTGAAGAAAAACAGTATACCAATAGACAGAAGCATGCTTATAGTAACATTTTTTATTATCGAAGTGAATTCATCGCCTATAAAAACATTTCTTTTTAATTTATACATCTTAAAAGACTGGAATACGGCAAGCCATACAGGAATAGTTACAATGCTAAACCAAATATAACCTTCAATTGGCGGTATTCCGCTTTTAACCGATACAATCGAAGTAAACGGAGAATAAAATCTGATATAGTATGAAATTAAATATGCAAGAAAAATTGATACTGCATCAACCGTTACGGTTAGTAAGGGAATTAAAATCTCTATTTTGGATGAGGAATTTTTCAAAAATTTATTTATATATGTAAAATAAACATTATATTAATGATTTTTTAGACAAATAAAAATCAAGCAATTTTCATCAAATAATACGCATCTTTAAAATTTTCAAGAAAATATTTTCTTATATTAAGATGTTCCGGCAATCTGAGCTGGGGGTCTTTCTTTACGATCCCGAAAGCAATATCTCTTGCTTTTATCAGCAAATTTTTATCACGCTGCAAGTCCGTGACCGAAAAATTGATAATCCCGGATTGTCTTGTGCCGAAAAATTCACCGGGACCTCTGATTTCGAGGTCTTCTTCCGCTATACGAAATCCATCCGTAGTTTCACACAAAATCTTTAATCTTTTTTCGGAAGTTTCATCAAGGTTTTTCGCAATCAAAGCACAATGCGATTGAAGAGCACCTCTTCCGACTCTACCTCTCAGTTGATGCAGCTGCGACAGACCGAATCTCTGAGCATCTTCTATTATCATAAGTGTAGCGTTTGGAATATCTATACCGACTTCAATAACGGTTGTTGAAACGAGAATTTTAATTTTTCCTTCCACAAATTTTTTCATTTCCTCTTCTTTCTCATACCATAATAATCTTCCGTGAACCATTCCGACGGGAATATCCGGGAATATTTTTTCTTTAATAATACGATAATTTTTCTCAGCAGATTTTATATCAAGTTTTTCCGATTCATCGATTATCGGATAAATAACAAACACCTGTTTTCCCTTTTTTACCTCGTTTCTGACAAATTCATAAACATTTCTCCTGTCATTTTCATATCGCAGATAAGTCTTGACCGGTTTTCGTCCTCCCGGAAGTTCATCTATCACAGAAACATCAAGATCTCCGTATACAGTCAGGGACAATGTTCTTGGTATAGGGGTAGCCGTCATAACAAGAACATCGGGATTCAATCCTTTTTCTTTTAAAGCAGCTCTTTGCAAAACTCCGAACTTATGCTGTTCATCAATAATGACAAGACCAAGATTGTTATATTCCACTTTCTGCTGAATAAGGGCATGTGTACCCACGATAATATGGGTTTTCCGGTTTCTAATACTGTTATACAATTCTTCTCTCAATTTTTTCTTTTGTCCTCCAACAAGGATAGCAACTTTCCAATCGGTACCGGAGGCCTTATTATATTTTTCAATAAACCGTGACACGGTATAATAATGCTGTTCCGCAAGAATTTCAGTCGGGCACATTAATGCAGTCTGGTAACCGCTTTCGAGCGCAATGAGCATAGCAAAAATCGAAACTATTGTTTTCCCGCTTCCGACATCTCCCTGAAGCAGACGGTTCATCACATTGGAAGATATCATATCTTTATAAATATCATTAATGACTTTTTTCTGTGCATTCGTAAGTTCGAATGCAAGTGCTTTAACAAAATTATCTGTCAACTTTTTAATGTCAACGCTGAACGAAATTCCTTTCGTTTCTATTTTCACGCTTCTTTTTTTCAGAGCCAGAATCAATTCAAGATAGAATAATTCCTCAAACGCAAGCCTTTTTCTTGCAGTCTCGATTTCGCTTGCTTCCTTGGGAAAGTTTATCTTTATGATTGATTTTTTCTTATCAGAAAGATTTTCCTGTTCTAAGATATAATCAGGAATATTTTCAAAGACAAATTCAGATTTATTTTTCAGGAGAAAAGCAAAAGCATTGTATGTTATTCGGGTTAGCAACAGAGGTTTTATCCACGTTTTTTTCAAAATTCCCGCAAGTTCATAAACAGGAAATATATTAAGATTTGAGAATTTATAATCATTTTCATCTTTTAAATTCAGTCTCAAATGGTCTCTATAACCGATTGAATACATATTTGTGAAATGATTATAATCGGTTTTACCCCAAAAAAGATAATCCTGATTTCTAATAAATTGTTTAGAACGAAATTCACTTTTGCCAAACATAGGAATATCCATATAACCGGTCTCATCTGCAACAATCACATTAACCGGATGTGTTTGTTTAACAGGAGGAATGATATCAAAAACCTTACCTTTTATTATGACATTTTCGTTTAATTTATTTTGAAAATCCTTTATAGATATTTTTTTTATATAAATTCTCGGTACAAATCTCAGAAAATCCTCTACAGCAGAGATACCTATTTTTTTAAAAGCTTCGGCTCTTTTCTCACCAACTCCTTTCAAAAATTTCAATTCCATAATTACAATTTTAATAAAATTAGGTGATTAAATTAAGTTATTAATTACAGCATATTTCGATAATAATATGGTTATAGAAATACCTGAAATTTTAATGAATTGACAGAGCTATGAATTTTAGATTTCACAGGTTAATACTTAAAGTCACTAAAACAAGTTCGGAATAAAGTCTGTGAAGAGTTCTTAGATAAGAAAATATCATTTGTTTAAAATTATTTAACAACAAAAAACTGAATTTAGGATTTTAATTATTAATGAATTTGTTTAATTTTAAACAAATAAAAAAGTTATGAAAGTAAAATTATTATTCCTAATAATTATATTAACGGCATTACAAGCATACAGTCAGAATGCTTCGACATATTTTCCTGCAAGCACAGGTTACAAATGGTATTTCAAAGTTACACCTTTAGACAGCAATAACAATCCTGTGACGACACTAACGACATACAGAATAGATTCATTTGCCGTAGTAGAAAACTACCAGCAATTACTTGCAAGTATAGTACTATCCAAAAAGAATCTGATAAATCTGACACAAAATGCCCCGTATACAGATTCAGGTTTTTACAATTTTCAGACTACGAATGCATGGGAATATTTGAAAATTACAAACATGCTTGATTCAACATTATTTGACACACTCGGGTTTTATCAATGGATAAAATCGTTGGAAAAATGGTATAACAGTTACAGATTTGCACAGGCTGTAAATTCGTTATATACCCTTTTCCAAAAAGATACTACTGTAAGTATTAACGGAACAAATTATCCTATGAGAATAAAAGTTGAAGCGAGACGTCTGAATGACCAGAGTGTCAGCACGGTAAACGGAACATACACTGCAAAAAAATTCGTACATTATTTTAATCTGAGTTATATGTTCTTAGGTATAATCCCGATAAAAATTTTCGAAAAGCCCGACACTTCATGGATAGCACAGGATGTATGGTTTATAAAAAAGCATTCACCTTCGATTAAATTTAATCTGGATACCCTTGGATTACCCTATTCGATATCAATACCGGGAGATATTATGGAACTAGTTCAACCTACAATCATAAAAAATATATCCAGCATTAAGCCGGAAAATTTTTTATTAGAACAAAACCATCCGAATCCGTTTAATCCCTCGACTATAATCAGATTTCACATTCCGATATCGGTAAACACTTCTTTAATAATATACAATATTACGGGACGAGAGACAGAGACACTCATAAACGAATTTCTGATACCCGGGATATATGAAATTAAATGGGATGCTTCAAAACACCCATCAGGAACTTATTTCTGCAAATTATCTGCAGGCAGATTCAGTGAAGTTAGAAAAATGAGTTTAATTAAATAAGACGCTCAGCAAGGAAAGTTCAGAACAGTATATCGATTTCGCCAATCAGGTGGTAGTCGGGTTTTTTGGTGGGGACATAATCGGCACCAAACCTGAGTTTCAAAGGTAAAAGAAGTTCCAACGGTATTCTGATCCATATCGGCAATTCATAATATTTTATTCCGATAAGCGAGCCAAACTGCAGACCGACTGAAGGCGTAAAAACGGCTCTTGCTATTCCGTTATCCCATTGAATTCCTGTTTCCAGATAATCATAAACACTGAAAAATCTGCTTTCGGAAAGCCAGATATCGTAAATACTATTTACTCCGAGTTTCAGTGCAGTGTAGTCATTTTTCTTTTTAAACATTTCAGTATTTCCAATTTGAAAGGAAACAGTCGGACCGAACCAACTATCCATCGTACCTTTTTTTTCCAATTCATAGTTATAATTAAACGAATAGAAATTTGTACCAAGGTTAAATCTAAGTTCAATGATACTGGTATACTCACCTTTGGAATTTTTTGTAAAATTTCCCCCAAGTCCTACGAGTAATGAATTAGCGACTCTGCTTCTGATATAATTTCTATAAGGGATTGATTCAACAGTTTTCTGTAATTCTTTTTTATTTTTCGATTTAACGTTGTAATATAAAAGGTCTGTTCCGAACGGTACGGGAACCAAACTAAGAGCCTTAAAATTCTCTATAAAAAACTTATAATAAAGTATTTTACCTGACGGCATTCTTTCGATTATTTTTTTTCTATTTGGTTCTTCCATAGATGTCCGGAAAGCTTGAAAAACCTCAGAAACAGATAATGTAACGGCATCTATAATTCTTTCCGAATTTTTTGTTAAAGGCGGGTATTCAATCTGCAAATAGCTTGATTTATCTTCCCATTCCGAATGATACTTATTAAAATTTCTATCCCCGTACTGTTTCCATTTTTCCCCATTGAGATTAATCACTTCCATACCGTTTTCACAATAGAAATCGTGGAGAGCCCGGTTATTGATAAGGGCTGTAAATATAGACCTGTTAACCACAAGATGACCGGACGAAAAGCTGTCTTCCAAAAAATGGTCAGCAAAAGCATTATACAGAAAAGCATAATATAAATATTTATATGCTTCAAGCGAATCTTTTGCCATAGTATTGCCTGCTATTTCAGCAAGATAGACAGCCATAGAATGAAGCGTCACATATTTACATAAAGAATTTGTTTTTTTCAAATCACTAAAGACTTGTTCAACATAATCGGGTTTCAAAAGTTTAATGAGATGTTCTTTCTCAAAATCGTTCAGCTGGTCATCATAGGATACACCGTATTCATAGAAATGGGAAAGATCAACAGCAGCAAACCATGCAAATTTGATGTCATAATGCATTATCTCAGTACTCGGAGCTCCGGTACCGAACTTCTTAATATATTCGTTATGCAAGGCAATAATTTGATTAAGAGTCGAGCGGGTATACATTAAGTCTTCTTCGAGAGCCAGCGGGTTTTGTTCATGGTCGCCCGATAATCCGTTCAGTGCTCCGTAAGTTATTATATTATCTTTAGCAGAAAGCTGTTTGAAATAATATGTTTTTTCCGTATAACTATACTCCAGTCCAATTGCTTTTCTGAAAAATTCCAAAAACTCCCGTTCTTCTTTAAAATATTTTTCATTTATTACCCAGGACGAAAAACTATTAAAAGCTTTATCGCCGATTTCTTTATGCTCACCGTAATCCCATGCAATGGAGTCTGAATAAAACGAGAGAAGCAAAAGAACTGTTAGCAGCGGGTTTATTGCAAAATTAATGTTTTTCACATTGGTATTTATCTAAAGTCTAAATTAACAAATAATTTAAAATTTTTCCAATGAATTATTTTTCTTTTTGTAATAAAGATATCTACGGCAGGGCGGCAGTATTTGTCAGTCGATACGGAATTTCTGACATCACCTCATACTCATCAATTAAAGAATCAATTAATTCTTTAACTGAAACAATTTTATTAATTCGATATACATTAGAACCGGCAAACGCAAATCCATTATCAAGATTTCCTTTTGATGCATTCAGCAGCGCAAATGCAATACAGTAAGGTGTATCTTTATAATTGCAGGTAATAATACAATGATACGGACATTTAAAAGGATGTTTTTTACCGTCATTTACATCATCAATAAATTTATTTCGAATTGCTCTCCCAGGCATACCGACAGGACTTTTAATTATTATAATATCTTCTTTATGAGCGTTAATATATGCCTGTTTGAATTCGGTTGATGCATCACATTCAACAGTAGCAACAAATCTCGTTCCCATCTGAACACCTGCAGCGCCTATTTTTAAATATTTATAGATATCTCTGCCCGTATAGATACCGCCTGCGGCTATTACGGGTATATACTTTTTATATTTCTCTTCAAAAGGTTTTATTGCTTCTATAACATCAGGTATCAGTATATCCAATGAAAATTCCGATTTAAATATTTTTTCTTCATTAAAACCAAGATGTCCTCCCGCCATTGGTCCTTCAACTACAATGGCATCAGGTACATAGTTATATTTTTCAGTCCAATTCTTTGTTATAATCTGAGCTGCCCTTCCTGATGAAACGATAGGAACAAGTTTTGTTTTGGAATTATTATTCAGAAATTCCGGAAGGTGAAGCGGAAGCCCGGCACCTGAAAATATTATGTCGATTTTTTCTTCAATTGCAGTTTTTACCATATCGGCATAATTGGATAATGCCCTCATAATATTTACACCAATTATTCCTTTTGTCAGTGCTCTTGCTTTTTTAATTTCCGATTTCAGGACACGGATATTTGCCCCCAGCCAGTCAGTATAATTATCGGGTTCAAGTATACCTATACCCGCAGTAGCAATAACTCCGATACCCCCTTGATTTGCAACAGCCGCAGCGAGTCCGGAAAGTGATATTCTGACACCCATACCGCCCTGTATTATAGGTAAGGAGGCTTTCAAATCACCGATTAGCAATTCTTTTATAAAATTGTTTTTCATAAAATTTTTAAATTAAAAATTTATTTTGCAGTAAAAAAATATTTCTATTTATTATTAATATAAACGAGTATTATTTATCTCGCTTCAGGAGGGTTGACACGAAAGTTTATGTATCAAAAAAACGTGATAAGTATTTATCCGAAAAATATTAATTGTAGTATAATATAGAACATATTAATCCGATTAATAATGCAATAATTTTACCAATAAAACAAAAAGGGTAGTTTTGTACAGGGAGATTATAACAAACGAATCAGTAAAAAAGAACATTTTTTCAATTTATTAAAGAGATTAATTTAAGTAACTTTAAAGTTTAATTTAAATCAAAAGTCAAGTATAGAACATATGGGAAGAGTTTCAAATACAAAAATAAAGACAACCGAAAATCTTCCGGATACAAGAAAATTTATTATATTAAGAGGGGTTCGTGTAAATAATTTAAAAAACATAAATCTTGATATTCAGAAATACAAACTAATTGTATTCACCGGTGTAAGCGGTTCCGGCAAATCTTCCATTGTATTCGATACAATATACGCCGAAGGGCAAAGAAGGTACGTAGAGAGCTTATCATCCTATGCAAGGCAATTTTTAGAAAAGATGAAAAAACCGGATGCAGATTATATTGCAGGATTGGCGCCATCAATGGCAATCGAACAGAAAACAAGCAGCAGAAATCCGCGTTCGACGGTAGGAACGACAACAGAAATTTATGATTATTTAAGATTGCTTTATGCAAGAATCGGGGTTACATATTCACCCGTAAGCGGTAAACCGGTAAAAAAAGATTCACCTCAAGTGATAACCGAAGAATTTTATAACAGATATAAAAGCGAAAAGAAACACAAACTGCCGATAATATATATACTAGTAAACAACGAATCCGGAACAGAAACGGACTTTTTAATAAAAATCAACGAATTAAGATCAAAAGGTTATTATAAAATATTTGTCGGAGACATTATTTATGATACAAACGATTATAGTGACAAGGATTTAACAAATTTATTTACAAAGTCAGGTTTAAAATCAGGAAAAACAAAATATCATTTTAAAATAATAATAGACAGATTCCGATACGAAATCGAAAACGGCGACACAACATCGCGATTCCACGACTCGCTTGAAATGGCATTCAGGGAAGGAAACGGATATCTGATATTAAGGGAAGAGACGGACGGTAAGTTCAAAGACACCAACTACAATCAATATCTTGAAGCAGACGGAATAAAATTTGAGGAGCCGGAACCGAGGTTATTTTCTTTCAATAATCCATTCGGTGCCTGTCCGAAATGCCAGGGATTCGGGAGAACCATGGACATAGATTATAATTTAGTTATACCGGATAAAAACAAATCGATAATACAGGGAACCATAGTACCTTTCACAACCCCAAAACATTCAAAGCACTTAACCGATTTGATTTTAGAATCAAAAAATTACGGTGTTGATGTTGAAATTCCGTTTTACAGTTTAACTCAAAAACAAAAAGAGTACGTGTTCAAGGGAGGAAGAAAGTATATAGGAATACACCGTTTTTTCAAAATGATAGAACGTGAGGCTTCTTACAAGATACATTACAGAATTTTACTAAACAGATACAGGGCGTATACAACGTGCGGTACATGCGGAGGTTCACGATTAAGAAAGGAAGCTCTTTATTTAAAAATTAACGGTAAAAACATATTCGATGTTGTAAGGATGAACATAACCGAGGCATTCAATTTTTTTAAAAATCTGAATTCAACAGATTATGAGAAGGAAGTATCGGAACGAATTCTTGAGGAGATAATATACCGGTTAAAATACCTTTTGGATGTCGGGCTCACATATCTGACATTAGACAGATTATCAAATACGCTTTCCGGCGGCGAATCACAGAGAATTAATTTATCAACATCTCTCGGTTCTTCATTAGTAGGTTCGGTATATGTATTAGACGAACCGAGCATAGGTTTGCATCCGAGGGATAACGAAAAACTTATAACTATATTAAAATCACTCAGAGATTTAGGCAATACGGTTTTAGTTGTTGAACATGATAAAGACATGATATGCGAGGCAGATGAAATAATTGATATAGGACCATATGCAGGCGAGCACGGCGGCAGGATAATTTTTCAGGGAAGTTATAATGAATTATTAAGAGATACAAAATCAATAACGGGTAGATTCCTGAACGGGAGAGACAATATTCACATTCCTCCGGGCAGAAGATTAACAAACGACAAAACAAAATACATAACAATAAAGGGAGCAAGGGAAAACAATCTTAAAAATATCGATGTTAAAATTCCTCTCGGCATGTTTGTTTGTGTTACAGGCGTAAGCGGTTCCGGTAAGTCAACATTGATAAACCAGATATTATACGGAGCTTTAAAAAAGAATCTTGAAGGATACTACAACGAAAAAATCGGTGAGCATGACAGAATAGATGGAATCAACAATGTTGATTTCACAGAGCTTGTTGACCAGACGTCAATAGGACGGACACTGCGTAGCAATCCGGTAACTTACATTAAAGGATTCGACGAAATACGAGATTTATTTGCATCTGTAAGAGAAGCAAGGAAACGGAATTTAAGCCCGGGATATTTTTCTTTCAATGTACCGGGAGGAAGATGCGAAGAATGTGAAGGAACGGGTTTCATAAAGGTCGAGATGCAATTTATGGCAGACATTCTGCTCGAGTGTGAAGCTTGCAAAGGCAAAAGATATAAAAAAGATACACTTGAAATCAAAGTCCGCGGTAACAACAGCATTTACAAAAATATAAGCGAAATATTAGACTTAACAGTAAATGAAGCAATAAAATTTTTTAAAGAATACCCAAAAATTACAACAAGGTTAAGAGTCCTTGATGAGGTGGGATTAGGATATATCAGACTCGGACAATCCGGTTCGACCTTATCAGGAGGTGAATCACAACGATTAAAACTGGCATATCACATAGCATTTGCAAATAACTACGAGAATACGCTTTTCATATTCGACGAGCCGACAACCGGTCTACATTATTATGACATTTCAAAACTATTAAAATGTTTCGATAAACTTATAAAAAAAGGGAACAGTGTAATCGTAATTGAGCATAACCTTGAGCTGATAAAATGCGCCGATTACATAATAGATTTGGGACCGGAGTGCGGAGATGAAGGCGGATACGTTGTGGCAAAGGGAACACCTGAGGAAATCGCAAATTCGGTTCATTCCCACACAGGCAGATTCCTGAAAAAAATACTTTTAAATTCAAAATGACGTGTTCCCAACCATTCATTACAGCTTCTTAATTATATTGATTCAGACATTTTAATACAGAAGCCGTAAATACATCAGGCTTTTCGGTATGAATGGAATGGGCTGCATTTTCCAAACAGAGAGTTTTTTTAACATTTGGAATGTTATCTGCTAAGTACTTTATCTCTTCAGCTGTTATCAGAATATCTTCTATCCCTGATATAACAATAGTTTCCGCTTTTATCTTATCTAATTTGCTTTGTGAGTTAAAATTATTTATAACCTCCACCTGCAAATTGAATCCCTCGGCAGTTACAGGAAACGGATAATTTATTGCATGTTTAACTGCTGATTCTGCTTTTTCCCTGTTGTTCAGAAATTCTTTTGTAAAAATTAGTTTATAAAATTCCCTGATGAATAATTCGTAGTTTCCTCTTTCTAAAATCCTTTTGAAATTTTCAAATATTAATTTATTCTTCTCCGATAATATGGAGCATGTGCTTATAAGTATTAATTTATTTACTTTTTGAGGATATTTTATTGCTATTTCCTGAGCAATGAATCCGCCCATAGAATGCCCCAATATGTCTGCTTTTTCAATCCCTAATTCTTTAAGCAGGCAAACAGCATCCTTTGCTATTGTGGAAATTTGAAAATTACCTTTGGGATATTTAGTTCTCCCAACACCACGATTGTCATAAATGATTAATTTAAAATATTCTGCCAGAACATCAAGTACCGGCAGCCAGCTCTGACTGTCGCTCCCAAGTCCTGAAATAAGCATAAGCGGACTGCCTTTCCCGTGAATCTCATAATAGCAATCTATATTATTTATCTTAACGTTCGGAATTTATATTTCTCCTTTTAAAAATTAATTTATTACTCTATTATTAGCATAAAGAAAATTTTTCAGGTCAATTCTATCTATTAATTTACTTAAAGACATTTATAAGTATTAACTTAATTCTCCCTGAGTATATATTCGTCGTATTCGAGTTCGAATCGGAGTTTATGTTTTGATTCTTCGTTAGCAAGTGATATAAAAATATCTTTCAGTGCAGTATTATTTACTTTCGATGCAAGTCGAATATATAATTTATAGGCGGCTTTCTCTCTGTTCATAGCAAGCATAAGAGCATCCTGATAACTCATATCCGGACGAACCGTAATATTATCCACATAGTTGCTGATTTTTAAATCGGCAATCTTCTCGACCGGAATTTCGAAGAGACGTTCATCTTTAATTTTTTGCAGACGAGCTTTATGTTTTACTTCTTCCAGTGCAAATTCTTCAAAAACACTTTTCATTTCCTCGCTCTTCAACTGCGAAGCAAGCATAATATAAAAATCAACTGCTTCCTGTTCTTTCTTCATCGCAAAATCGAGGACTTCGTCTATTGATTTAAAATTTTCCATTTCAGTCATAAATTTAATTTCGAATTAAAATACTCTTCAAAGATTTTGATTAAATTATCACATCCGTAATTAAACATACGATTGCAATTACTTTTTTCGGTATATTCGAGATTGAAGGATGTACCCTCAACATCATCAGGTAATTTTTTAAGTAAAGCTGCAATTTCCATTGTGATATCATGCGAAAAATCGAATTTATTTATCACGCCGAATTTACTCATTAAATCCGTCAATTGCCCGAAAATTCTTTTCTCAATCAACGGTTCTCTTTGCATATCATAAGTAACGACAAACTTCTGTGCATTCGAATAACTACCTCCGCTTTCAAACTGGAAAGATGCAGGCAAAATCAAGTCTGCGGTTTCTGCAGTTTCGGTCATAAAGAAATCCTGCACAAGCCTGAAGTTTGTTCTATTAATCAGATTCCTTATTTTCTCTTTGTCAACAGCACAACCAAGAGGGTCTTCACCGAAAATAAATAAATTTTTTATTTTATTATTCTGAATCGAGCTGTACAAATCATTATCAACATTTTCCGGCAGCTTTTTAATAATCCAAAGTTTTTTCATTTCTGTTATCAGAGCGGGGTCAAGAATGCTTCTGCCCCCGACACTCGAAGACGGCATTATTCCCATATCGAACAAGCCCTGAGAATTATTTTTTTCTTTCAGACATATAATACCGCCTGATGTCTTCCCTAGTTTTCCGGTTATCAGTGCAAGATTTCGGATTTCTTTAGCCGCATCAGAAGAAATGTGTCTTTCCGAAAATACAATTATCGCATTCATCGTATTATTATAATCATTCGCAAAATCTACCAGTCTCTTCTCGAAAAATACACCGGACTTGTTAAGTATTGAGTTAAAATCTTCTTCAAGCAGAGATTTCTTATATGAATCGAATCCTTTGACTTTATCATTAATAAACATCCTGTTTTCGAGCATATTCGAAAGGATATAGTGATTCAGTGCTTTGATAAAATAATAATATGATTTTACAAACAGAACTCTGTCCACTTTTTTTATCATCCTGCTGTTTTCATTATCCGTAACAAGTTCTATTTTAGTATTATTTTTCAATTTTGCATCGTTAATCATATATCCGACAACAGCATTTTCATAATTAATTTCCGAACCGACCAGATAAATTTTATTTGCATTCTTTATCTGTGAAAAAGGAACATTGGATTTGCAAATATCAGCATAACCATTTTCTCTGCCCAAATAGTGAAAACTCGATACATTATTTGTTTTAACTGCCGCTCGTGCAAATTTTTGAATAAGATACAGTTCCTCATTAGACAGGCGGGCTCCAGCAAAAAATACGTTTTCATCAGGCATTACGCTCTTAATTTTTTCACAGATTATTTCGTATGCTTTTTCGAATGATATTTCCGCAAATTTACCGTTTGTTTTCAGTAGCGGCTTAAGAATTCTTTTTTTATCATTCAGATAATTATAACCGAACTTCGGAAAGCGGCAAATATTTCCATCGGTATTAACGACCCCGTTTTTACCAGTAACTTTCATATAAAATCCGTTTTTATGATGAAGTGTAATTTCACATCCTACTGAGCAATAATTACAAATAGTATCGAATGAATCGAGTTCGTAGGGTCCCGGTTTAAAAATTACATTTTCGGAAATCGCACCTGTCGGACATGCAGAGATACACATTCCGCAGGATTCGCAATCGGTTTTGAGAAGTGAATTTTTCATGCCGGGAGCAACAAAAGTTTCGAATCCCCTGTTAACAAGTCCGAGTGCATTTGCGCCTACAATCTCTCTGCATATTCTTACACATCTTGAGCAAAGGATACATTTATTATTGTCAATTTCGATAAAGGGATGAGAAAAATTGACATCATGGTTTTTAAATTCACCAGAATATTTTTTCTGGTCAACGTTATACTCCGTGCAGTATTTTTTTAAATCGCAGATAAAATTAGCGGCACATCCGCATTCGAGGCATCTTTCCGTTTCTCCCGCTGCCTGCTTATCATCATATCCGAGCTCTACTTCGTTAAAATTTTTCCTCTCTTTCGGGTCGAGTGTCGGCATTTCTTCTCTCTCCTGTTCTCTAAATCTGCCTACATAGTCTTCCGATACTTGTTTTTTGAAGTTATCTTTTCTGCTGATAAACTCAAACTTCTCACCTGTAACCGGTAAACCCATAACAAACTGGTGGCAGCTTCCTGCAGCTTTCCTGCCCTGGGCTATTGCTTCTATTAAAGTAGCAGGTCCGGTAACGCTGTCACCCGCTGCAAAAATGGATTTGATTGAAGTTTGTAAAGTTATCTTATTTGCTTCGATATCACCCCATTTGTTTAAAATCAGTTTTTCGTCCGAGTTATTATTGATATTGTCAATAAAATTTACATTTGTCTTTTGACCGATTGCCGCAAGTATATAATCGAGTTCAATTTCAAACTCTGAATTATCGACTTTTACGGGTCTCCTTCTTCCTGAAGCATCCGGTTCACCGAGCTGCATTTTAAAGCACGTAAGGGATTTCAGGCATCCTTTTTCATCGACATTTACTTTTCCCGGAGCGGTTAAAAACATATATTCCACGCCTTCAAGTCTGGATTCGTGAATTTCAATCGGATTTGCAGGCATTTCTTTTTCAGTTCTTCTGTATATTATATAAGTTTTTTCAGCACCGCATCTTGCAGCAGTCCGGCAGCAGTCCATTGCTGTATTTCCGCCACCAATAACAGCAACTTTCTTTCCTGTAAAATCATAATGCTGTCCGGTAATCTCCATATTCCTCAAAAAATCTATCCCAGATAACACATTCCCGGCATTGTCATTTTCACATCCTATTCTTGAACCTGACTGTGAACCGATGGAAAGAATTAATGCATCATATTTACTTTTCAAATCTTGATAACTTAAATTCTCACCGAGTTTTTTTTCATAATAAATTTTAACTCCAAAGTCGGTAATACATTTTACTTCACGGTCAATAACATCATTCGGTAGTCTGTATGGAGGGATACCGTATCTCAACATACCTCCGGGGTGTTTTTGAGCTTCATAAACATCAATATTATGTCCTTCAAGAGCAAGATAATAAGCAGCCGTAAGTCCTCCGGGACCTGCTCCGATAATGGAGATATTTTTACCCGTGTTCAATTTCGCTGAAGGTATATAAATATCACCCGATTCGAATTCTTTATCCGTTGCATATCTCTTTAAATAATCTATACCAACACCTACATCTTCAAGTAAATTTCTGCGGCAAGCTAACTCGCACGGCCTTACGCATACTCTTCCGCAAATAGCCGGGAAAGGGTTTGTCTGTTTTATCAATCCGACCACTTCTTTATATTTACCTTTATCGATTAATGCAATATATCCCTGTACATCCACACCTGCAGGACAGGTCAATTTGCAGGGTGCTATGCAATCCGCATAATGATTACTAACAAGCAGTTCCAGTGCAGACTTTCGTGAACTCCTTATTTTTTCGTTATCCGTTGTTACTTTCATACCTTCCACTATTTTTGTGGAACAGGCAGGCTGCAGACCTCTCATTCCTTCAACTTCCACAACACATAAGAAACATGAGGAATACGGTTCCAGTCTTTCGTCGTTGCATAGTGTAGGAATTTCAATTCCGTATCTTTTTGCCAGTTGAAGAATAGATTCTCCTTTAAATCCTGAAACAACTTTTCCGTTTAAAACTATATTAAGTTTATCCATTGTAATTTTTTCAGTTACCATCATATATTTTAAAAAACTTTTATAGCGTTGAATTTACATCTTGTAAAGCATTCACCGCATTTAATACATAATTCCTGTTTAATAAAATGTACCTGTTTCTTTTCTCCTTCGATTGCATTTGAAGGACAATTCTTTTTACATACCATACATCCGGTACAGTTTTCAGAAATAACTTCGTATGTTAATAATTTCTTGCAATTCAGTGCCGGGCATTTTTTATCCCTGATGTGAGCTTCATATTCATCTCTAAAATATTTTATTGTTGTAAGCACAGGATTTGGCGCTGTTTGACCAAGCCCGCAAAGAGAACCGTCTTTAATTTTAACAGCAAGTTCCTCAAGCTTTTCAATATCCCCTTCTTTACCTTCGCCGTTTGTAATCCTGGTCAGGATTTCCAACATTCGCTTAGTACCCAATCTGCAAAAAGTACATTTCCCACAGGATTCTTTACAAGTAAAATCCAGGAAAAATCTTGCAATATCAACCATGCATGTAGTCTCATCCATCACCACCATTCCACCCGATCCCATAATTGCACCGGTAGCAGTTACCGAATCGTAATCCACAAGTGTATCCGACAGATATTCCGGTATACAGCCTCCGGACGGACCGCCGAGTTGAACAGCTTTAAATTTCTTATCACCGGTAATGCCGCCGCCAAGTTTATAGACTATATCTCTAATCGAGACTCCCATAGGAACCTCAACGAGTCCGCCGTATTTTATCTTACCCGTCAGAGCAAATACTTTTGTTCCTTTACTTTTTTCAGTTCCGTATTTTGCAAATGCCTGTGCACCTTTAATAATAATCCACGGGACATTTGCATATGTTTCGACATTATTTATATTTGTCGGCTGCTTCCACAATCCCGACACAGCCGGGAACGGAGGTCTTTTCCTCGGCATACCGCGTTCGCCTTCAACCGATGCAATCAGAGCAGTTTCCTCTCCGCATACAAAGGCACCCGCTCCTTCTTTTACATATATATCTAAATCAAAACCTTCAATTCCTAAAATATCTTTCCCGAGATAACCTTTTTCTCTTGCCTGTTTCAGCGCTATATTAAGCCGCTTAACAGCAAGAGGATATTCAGCCCTGCAGTATATTACACCTTCTGTTGCACCTATAGCATATGCACCTATAATCATTCCTTCAAGAACCGAATGCGGGTCGCCTTCGAGTATTGACCTGTCCATAAAAGCACCCGGGTCGCCTTCATCTGCATTGCAAATAATATATTTAATTTTGGATGTGCTGTTATTAGCAAATTTCCACTTAAGTCCTGTCGGAAATCCGCCTCCCCCGCGTCCCCGCAAGCCGGAGTCAAGTACAGTCTTTATGACGTCTTGCACGCTGATTTTTTCTTCGGCAATTTTTTTAATTGCTTTATATCCGTTTCTTGCTTCATAATCTTCAATTGATTCCGGGTCGATAAATCCGCAGTTTCGCAATGCGATTTTTACTTGCCCTTCGAAGTAATTTTTAAAAGGAGATTCGAACGTATCTGACTGAACAATGTACTCTTTCACAGGAGACAAATTCACAATATGTTTCTCGACTATTTCATCTGCCTTTTTTATATCCACTTCTCCGTACATATATGAGCCGGATTCGTCAATAATTTCCACCAGCGGCTCTTTAAAACACATCCCGATACAGCTTGTTTTTTTAAGTTCGAAATCGAGTTTATCTGCCTCCCGAATCCTAAAAAGTTCGTCATAAACTTTCCCTGCTCCTGCTGCAAGTCCGCAGCTTCCGAGACCGACTATAACTTTTGTATTCGACATTTAATTTTACATTTATTTTTCCAGTTGACTTTAGTTCTGTAATTTCTATATATTTTTAATTCTTAATTTCCTGCCTTCTTGCCTGCCTTTAGGACTTTAGTCAGGTTAATTGTACTTATAGTATTCTTAGTTAAATTTTCATCAGCCGAAAGATTTTCTTTTCTTCTGATTTCTTTAACGACATCAACTGCCTTTTTCCCTGTAAGTTTTCCGAATGTGTCATCACCTATCATCATAACCGGAGCAAGTGAACAGCATCCAAGGCATGCAACGCTTTCAAGCGTAAAAATCCCGTCAACAGTTGTATCTCCGTCCTTCACTTCGAGAAATGTTTTCAAATCATCGCTGATTTTATCAGCATTCTGCACATGACAGGCTGTACCGTGACAAACTCTAATTATATATTTTCCGACAGGTTTCAATTTAAACTGAGCATAAAATGTTACAACTCCGTACATATCAGTCATTTTAAGTCCCAGTTCATCGGAAATATATTTTAAAGCATCTGGAGGGATGTAGCCGAAAATATCCTGTGTACCCTGCAGTAAAGGAATTAAATTTCCTTTTTTATGACTCAACCTTTTTATGAGCGGGTCAAGAAGTTTCAGGTCAATTTTCTGTTCGGTTATCAGTTCCTTAACCTCAGGTTGTTTTTCTATTCTTTCTATTCTCATTACTGATAATTTTATTATTTTCCGTTAAGTAATACAGGTTTTTTATAAGCGAATCAGAGAGTACTTTTTTTAAAAATTTATCATTACTCAAATTATACGTGATACTATGAAATTAAAGATAAGGAAAAAACTTTAATATTACCATTCAAGGCTGTCATCGAGTTTAATTTCGTTTATATCATCTTCACTGAGGCCATGCCATCGACAGCCTTTTTTAGAGCAAATATAAAAATCAATAAGTTTACTTCTTGCGCTTATATGAATTCGTGCAGTCTGAGAACCGCAGAGTTCACATTTTTTATCTTTCAGCACCAAACTCTCATCACAATGAAAACATCTCAGGTCGCCCACCGGCTTGCCTTCAGCAAGAAATACTGTTGATTTAGAAGAAAATACATTAAGAAAAGGACTCAGTTCTATATATCCAACCCCTTTTTCATTAACTATCTTTAATTTCAGTATATCATTTTCTATTAATGCTCTTCGGCAGAAAGGACAGTAAGCCTGCAGAAAAGTCCCTGTTTCGAGAATTTCTTTTTCTTCTTTTGTTTCATCAGTAACGGATTCAAACGGTTGTTTTGATTTCTCGATATGTTCGTGATGTGTGTGAAAACCATAAACCTGATATAGTTTATTCAGAGCATTAGACAAATCATCAAATACGACATTATGGTTTTTACATCCTGTTCTTGAACAGATATTGATTTTTCCGCCCATATCAAGATAGCACATCACCATTGGAGCTTTACATATATTACATTCCGCATTAGTATTTAATATTACATCACAATGGGGACAAAATATCTCAGCAAGTTCATTTTTCGGAGTATCAATATCGCAAATATAATTATAACTTCCGTATATCGAACTAAGGCAGATTGTACCATCTTTATTTGCAATTTTAATTCTCAATTTAATGGAGGGTTCATTATCGACAGGATATTGATTGTCCATTAATGACTTTCCGCAGTGTGGACAACTTAAGCTGAGTGACACAAAGTTATACATAATAAAATATTTATATAAATAGTATTAAAAAATTTTCCTTTCCTGAAAGGTTTAACGAACCCGGAAGGAAAGTGATAAAAAATCCCTTAAATTAAGAGGATTTTAATATCAAAATTTAAAAAAAAAATCGAAAATATAAATGCATTTAACATTCACAAAGGAACTAATCTCATACACCTGTTTTAATATATGTGAAAACAATAACTATAAAATCAGTTTCGTTTTCTATTTAACTAAATTTGTGAAAATTTCGGCAAGTCCTTTTGTAATAAACTGAACCGAGATTGCAATTGTCAGCAGACCCATAATTTTTGTCATAACATTCATCCCGATTTGTCCCAGCAATTTAATAATCCTCACAGATAATCTCAAAGTTACATAAACAGCCAGGCAGCAAATCAAAATTGACACAAATAATGTTATTACATTTTCTAAATTACCGACACCTTCCGAAAAAAGAATCACAGTACAAATTGCTCCCGGTCCTGCAGTCAGGGGAAGAGCAAGCGGAATTATTGCAATTGAAATAATTTCCGAAAAGTCTTTTTTAACAACAAAACTCTTCTTCCCGGGGCTGCTGTGAATCATCGATAAACCTGCCAGAAAAAGCATAACACCGCCTGCAATTCTGAATGACGAAATTTCTATCCCGAAAGTCTGAAGTATAAGAGTCCCTGTTAACATTGCTGTCGTCAATATTATAAAAGACGAAAACGAAGTAATATAAGCAATTCTGTTCCGTTGCGGTGCATCGAGTTCCTCCGTATAATCCAGAAAATACGGAATTTTACTAATTGGATTTACTATCGCTAAAAGGGCAACGAGAACATCATCGAAATTTTGAATATCCATTTTTAAATTTTTTTATATAATGAATTATATATCTTAAAAAATTTTAAAAAATTAAATTACTTATTACCGGATATCAAAGACACTTAAGAATCTGAAGGTTTCTTATAATTTTTCAACACCGCTTTCAACTCTTTAGCCATCATATCTTTTAACTCATCGGGAGAAATTATTTTGCAGTATCTTCCGTATGATAATATCCAGTGGAAAACCTCTTCAAGGTTACTCACGGTCATCTTCACAGTTATGCTTCCGTCAGGATTCCTGGTCATTTTTTGTGTCGGGTGCCAGTTTTTTTCTCTTATATACACTGCTGCTTCCGGTAAAAATTTCAGAATTACGTTATACACATCGGATTCTTCAAACATCCCATAGCCGGTTTTAAAAAATTCATCGACATCGAAATCACCAATAATTTTAAAGTATTTATTAATAATTTTTATGTTAAAAATACGTTCGAGTGCATAAACACTTACAAGTTTATCTTTTTGCGAATAACCTATGAGATACCAGTCACCCCGGAAATTCCTGATATGATACGGATTAACTATGCAGTCAGTGAATTTTTTAGAAACTCCCGACTGATATCTGATTTTAACCGGTTTCTGAAACTTCAATGCTTCCAAAAGGAGTTTGAAATTTTCTTCATTAATATCCTTAATTACGGAAGGTGAGAAATGTAAAATGTCATTTAAATCGTTTAATCTGACGGATACTTTGTCGTTATAAATACACGACAGTTTATCATAAAGTTTTTCGAAGTATTTTTTATAAGGACTGAATTTATGCTGTTCGAGGATTTTTTCAATTACGGCAAGAGATATAAAATCGTTTTTGTCAATAGTAACTTTATTCAAGCTGAAATTATTATCCGAATAATAAAAACCCTTTTTTTTGAAATTAAAAGCCACCGGTGCATTATATTCCGTTTTCATAAAATCGATATCTCTCTGTACCGTCTTTTCCGAGACGTTAAGTAAATCAGCAATTTTTTTCTTATTCGGAAAACAACCTTTTGTTATCTCATTATCTATTATTGACAACCTCTTAAGCAGCGTTTTGTTGATAATCGCTTTTTTGTATTTCATAAAAAATAAATTTATTACAAGTTCATATATTTAAGAATATTTCACAAGGACAAAATATGTCCCAAAGGTCGTCCTTGACTAAGATTCTGCAACATGTAATAACATGGTTGTACGGTTATTTTTTACTTAATTTATTTATTTTTAATATTTATATTGTAAAAAAATATTAAAAACAATGGAACTACAAAGAATAAAAAAAATCCTGATGATTGAAGACGAAGCAATAAGCGCTAAATTAACAGGATTTATGCTGAGCCATAAAGGATATAAATTAATCGGGGTCACGGAAGATGAAGATGAAGCAATCAGAATTACAAAAGAACAGGAACCCGATTTGATTCTTGCCGATATTCATTTATCTAAAGGCAAAGAAAGTATTCCGATTATAGAAAAGATCAGATATTTCTCGACAGTACCGGTTGTATATTACTCCGGAGATGACAATAAGGAAACAGTAAAAAAAGCATCGCGTACTTCGAATTCGTTTTATGTTCATAAATCGATGGACAGTTCCAATCTGATGAAAACTATTAAAAAAATTTTGAAATAAAATTTGAATCTCAGTTTTACTCGATTGGAATATTTCAAAAGAGGGTGTATTATACTCTTAAAGACCTGATGTTCATAATTAACAATAATAATTAACAGCCAAAAACTTGAAAAATATTTTATGAATCAATTTATTATCAAATCAGCGTTAAAAAATTTTAACAGTAAACAAAATTACAAAATATATACAGCCATTTTTCTGTTTATATTTCTGATAAACTGGCAGTCGTTTTCACAGATAGATGATCCCGATTATTCACAATTGCCTTCAGTAGTGAAGCAACCGGAAAACTATATAATATCACCGAAAGGAACTATGAGTATAGTCGAAACAACAGGCGGCTATGATAATTTTTATCTGGGAGTCGATTTCGGCGAACCTTATATAGTTTCAAATCCGCGTGACCCGTTAAATGCAGTATGCGCTTTTAACATAAATAATTTATACTATACTTTAAACGGTATTGACTGGACAAAAAATATTCCGTCATTCACAGGATACAACGTTGTCGGTGACCCTGTATTAACTTACGACAGTCTCGGGAATGTGTATTACGGGACATTATATCAAAACGGAAACATATACGGAATTGCCGTAGTAAAATCAACAAATAAAGGAATCAGCTGGCTTCCGCCTGTAAGTGTTTACTCAACTACGGTAGGACTTGCCGATAAAGAGTGGATTTCATCAGACCAGACAGCCGGACCTTACAGTAATTACTTATATATGGGCTGGCGTCAGTTCGGTTCATCGGGTATGAGATTCTGCCGGAGTACAGACGGTGGACAAACCTGGTCTGCTGCAACCACATTAACCGGAGACCAGGGGGCGTACATTTCTGTCGGACCGGGAGAATCCTTACAGGGCGGTTCGGTATATTTTGCCGCAGCGTATTCCGGATACATAATAGTATATCGTTCAACAAACGGCGGACAGACATTCGGTGCATATACACTAGCAACACCTTATATAGTCGGTCCCGGTACAATTTGCAACGGCAGATACACGGTAAAAAACTGCATCCGTACGGATTACTTTCCGCGAATGGCAGCAGATAACAGTTACGGAACATACAGAGGCAATGTATATGTGGTTTATGCCGCTAACCCGAATGCAGGAGCCGACAAAGCAGACATATTTATGGTAAAATCCACAAATTACGGTCAAACCTGGTCAACACCTTTAAGAGTCAACGATGATTTGACAACGACAGATCAATGGATGCCTGCCGTATCGGTAGATTTAAACGGTAGAATTATAGTTACATGGTATGATTCAAGAGTGGACACAACAGGAAATCTGATGACACAAATATTCAGTGCAGTATCAACAAACGGAGGCAGTTCATTTCTGCCAAATCAACCTGTTACAACAGTAAGTTTCAATCCAAACAACATGGCAGTCGGTCAGGGCAGCGGTCAGGCATATTATATAGGAGATTACATTGGCAACAATCCGACCCGAAAAACTGCATGGCACTGCTGGATGGATGCCAGAAAGAATAATCTGGGAAGTTATTCCGGATATTATCCGGATTTTGCGATGACGATTTCAGAAGATAACCTCTCTCTTACAAACAACGACAGTGCAATCATAAGAATTAAAATACCGTCCGTTAAAGGACCTTTTAACGACAGAGTAAAATTCACTGCGGTACTCGATTCTGCTCCCCCTTCAGGAAATATCAATTTTAACTTCATCGGAAAAGATTCGCTGACGGGTTATCCGGATTCGCTGAACTTCAAAATAACAACTCCTGCGTCTGCGGTTACTGGAGTTTATAAAATTGCTGTATACGGTGCAGGTTCAGACGGAACACCCGTACACAGAAGATATTTGTACGTACTCGTAAATATGTCAAGTGTTTCCATAGGAACAAACCGCGAGGGAATTGTTACTTATAAAGTTGACGGAATTGAATACACAACAAGAAAATTATTTACAGTTCCGACAGGAACGGTAATGAATATACAGGCGGTAAGCCCGAAAGTACAGGGCGGTAATCAGTATGTGTTTTTAAACTGGTCAGATTTCGGAGATACAACACACAATATATCGGTAAACGGTACTATGAACCTGACGGCATATTATAAAGTCCAGTTTAAATTAATCATAAATTCAACTGTAGGAAATACTTTCGGGGGAAACATATTTTATGATTCTGCCGCAACCGGAACATTCGGAGTATTATCAAGATTGTTTAATTATAACGGAACGTTGTACCAATTCCGCGGATGGACAGGAAACGGAACAGGTTCATACACATCACCGGACAGTACAGGAAACGATTCCACTGTCACAATTACTCTTTATAATGCAATAGTAGAAACCGCAAGATGGACAACATACGTCGGAATAAGCAAGCAGGGAACAGAAATACCAACAGAATACAAACTCGAACAAAACTACCCGAATCCTTTCAATCCTGAAACAAATATAAAGTTTGCAGTTACCGAATCCGGTTTTGTAGAATTGAAAATTTACGATATACTGGGTAGAACTGTAAAAAATTTAATAACCGAAAAACTTTCAGCAGGGTTTTATATTATATCGTTCAATGCTGAATCGCTGCCCTCGGGAACATATTTTTATACCTTAAAGACAGAAAAATTTTCCGACATAAAGAAAATGATTCTCATCAGATAGGAAAAAAAACAAATAAAAACTTTTTACTACAGGGAATTTCAGATATTATATTATTTTTATCTTATCCTTTTCCTTATAGACCTTATAAAATATCTTCATTGTCTTCTTCTTGTCGCCCTCTTCCGTAAAAAGAATATAATAATCGTGTTTTGTTACTGTTTCGATAATAATCACACCTTCCTTTTCCCTCAGAAAGACAACAATATCCCTGAACGGAATTTCCCTGATTCCCCCAATACCTTTTACGATTAATCTTTTATTGGTTAAATAAATTTTACCTCTTATTTCCGGTGAATGTTCTTCGACCGAACCAATTATCTTATGAGTATATAAATTTACCGGTCCGATATAGAAGCATTTCTCCCCGCTTTCAAGTATATCTTCATCCGGTTCGACTGCTTTTATTATACCGTGTTCAATATTATAGTTTTCATTATAATTTTTCAGAACATCGAACCTGGAAAAAGATTCAGAAGATACGTTGAAATTCACTGCCATACTCAAAAATTCTGCAAAATCATCGTCAGATATCATTTCATCCTGTGCCTTTTCTATAAGCGAGTTTCCAAACTGTTCGAGTTTTTCCTTTGCTTTTAAAAGAAAAATTGCTTTCGCTTCATCACTCGTGATTTTCAAATCCCCTACCGAATGGATAAGATATTTTTTTTCTTCATCCGAAAGAAAACCGTCTTGAAGAAAATCATCTACCATTCCGCTGAATTTATCTTTTCCTTTTTGCTCTATCAACGCCTTGGTTTCACTTAAATCCAATGAAAAATATTCCTTGATCTCGTTTAACTTGTCAAGCTCTTCCTTCGTCAATATATTATCCTCAAGAAACTTATCAAGTATTTCTTTGTATAAACCAAGCCCTATTTTCTTATCTGATTTTATTCTTCTGTTCTTCTCCTTTAACTCAATATCTATTATATCCCTCAGATTTTTTACTTCCGAATAAAAATGCTCCGTGTTTTGTATTACATATTCCCTAAGCTTGTTTTCATAAACCTCAAACACAGCCGATGTAATCACACTCATATCCGGTATCGGACCGAATTTTTCACTGAATTTTTTTAAGTCATTTAATTTCAATTTGCTTATATCGTGCTCGGTCATAAACTTCTTGTAATCTTCTTTATACGCTTTCTTCGACTTACTTCGGTCAATCCACCAAAATATAAATATCAAAGCAATTATTGCCATAATTACCAGAATAATTATCAGTTCAACTCCAATAGATATATCGATAGCAAACAATGGCAAGCGTCTTATTTCCGAAAACATAAATATACCCTCCGTAATTTGTTGTCTGAATTATTTTATTTAAAAAACAGAATAAAAATATTTTCCTGACCATTCATATATAATGTATTAAGTGTCATTATAAGTTTTTCAGACCGTTTCCAATACACAAAGAACGCACCGTTATAATATAAAAGTTATAAATATTATAATGATATATCAAGTGATTTATTAAAACATTCGATGCTGCAGGTTGACTCATAAAAAAGATAACTATCAGACAGGTATAAATTAATCGTTGACTCATAAAAAAAGTAACCGTAAATATACATATAAAAACATAATAAAAACGGAGAATTTTATGAGTTCAAAATCAAAATTGTGAAAAGAATAATGATAATATACATTTTATTATGAGGCAACCGGTCGAAACATTCTCTAAAATTTTACTGATTTGAATAATTGAATTAATTATATTATATTTAATAAAACGGTGTAAAATGAAAACGTTCCACTTAATACTGTTTATTATTATTACCTGCAAATCTGCTTTCTTATGCGAGTTAAAACCTCCCGAAGATATAAGAATAAGTTACATAGGCTGTGAAACTGACATGCTTTATATTTCCTGGAGACTGCCGGATAATTTCAGTAAAGAAAATCAATCAATTCTGATATTTGCAAAACAAGGGTCAAAAATTATCACAGGAAAACCTTCTACAAATACTTTTTCATATTTATCTGCAAATTCCTTCGGGAAAGGTTCTATGTATGAGAACGATTCTAATGCTCTTTGTATTTATAACGACTTCGGAGAAGAATTTACAGTTACAGGATTAAAAGAATTTTCCACTTATTATTTCACTTTTTTCTGCGTTATTAATAATTCGGAAATATATTCTCCACCTGCTGAATATTTCATAATTACACTGAAGCCCGAACCTGAAATTTTTATTAAATCATTTTTTACTGCCGTTAAAACCTCAACATCTATTACTCTCGTATGGACTGAAGAAGTGGGCGATATAAAACCTGACGGATACTTAATCAAATCAAGTGTGGTTGGATTTGAATTTATTTCAATACCTGTTGACGGAATTCCGGAAAATGATGATCTCTATACGGTAAATGTATCATCAAGTTCTAATTCCTGCACTTTTGAAGGACTAATGCCTAAAACAATGTATTACTTCAAAATATTTCCTTATACAAACAGCGGAGAATCCATCAATTATAAAATTCAGGGCAGAAGAGGAAGTTATATAAATGAATTTATATATCAGACACAGTGAATATTACCGGGCTTTAACTGATTTACTTCATTCGTTTCATTAAGGTAATAATAACTTGATCAAAAATATCTATTAGTAAACTGCAATTCAACAAATTATCGGTTTGTCCTGCACTGATATAATTATAAGGCGCTGAATCTTTATCATATATTTACTATCCGTAATAAGCTCACTATTACTTCAGAATTTTAATATCCCTGAGGCAACCTTTTTTTATTTACGGTTTTATATATTTTACATAAAAAACAACTATTTAAAAAATATCGCAATATTTAATAAATTATTTACTTGTAATAAAAAATTAATGTTATTACATTTCGTTCAAGAATAATATGAAAATCAAATGAGCGGTATATTAATAATCGCACTGGTGTTAGTCAAAGATAAAAAATAATTTAATATAAATTCTGTATAATGAAAAAGATAATAAATATTTCAGGTATTATCATCTTTCTTTCTATATTTATAAATTTTTTATTTACTGCCGGTAAATGCAACGGACAATGGTTTCAAGTGTCAGGCGGGATGGGAAATATCACAATATATTCAATTGCAATAAGCGGAAACAATATCTTCGCCGGTACTTACGATTTCGGAGTGAGGCTTACAACAAATAACGGAATTAACTGGACTCAGACATCCCTTAACACAGGTTATGTAACAGCCCTGTCAATCTGCGGAAATAGCACACTTGCCGGAACAATTGCAAATGGAGTATATCTGTCATCGAACAACGGAACAAACTGGATACTGACTTCACTCAATAATAAAATAATTCGTGCATTTGCTTTATCCGAAGGATATGTTTTTGCCGGTGCAAACGACGGCGTCTATTTCTCGCCGGACAGCGGCTACTACTGGATCAGAACTTCTCTCAACGTTCCGGATGTCTATTCCCTTGCAGTAAAAGACAATAAAATCTTCGCAGGTACATATCAACACGGAATTCATTTTTCGACTAACTACGGAGCCAACTGGATTCAGACTGAAATTAACAATAAATACGTAAGGTCAATTGCAGTCTGCGGAAACAATATCTTTGCGGGACTATATTATCACGGAGTATATTTATCCACAAACGACGGAATAAACTGGATACAAACTTCCCTTAACGACAAATCCGTTTTATCTCTCACAGTCAAAGACAGCAATATATTTGCCGGTACGATACAAAACGGTGTTTACCTCTCAACGGACAACGGTCAGACCTGGATACAAAAAAATCAGGGCTTCGGAAATATGTCTGTGAGTACATTAATCACGACAAATACTTATATTTTCGCAGGAACATGGGATTACTCAGTCTGGCAGAGGAATTTAGACGAAATAATTTCCGGCATCACAAAAAAACCGGGATACATACCGCTGTCATACTCCCTCGAACAAAACTTTCCTAATCCCTTTAACCCACGGACAACCATTGTATTCCAATGCCCGGAATCCGGAAATGTCTCCCTGAAAATTTATGACATTCTCGGAAAAGAAATAGCAGTTCTCGTAAACGAAAATCTTGCACCCGGAAAATATGAAGTAATTTTCAACGCCGGTAACCTGTCAAGTGGAATTTATTTCTACAAAATGACTGCGAAAAACTTCAATCTTACCAAGAAAATGATTTTATCTAAATAAAAATTTTCATACTGTAAAATTTTTGAATGTATAAACTAATGAAAAACTTAAAAGAAATTCTTTTTGTAATTTTTATTTTTATTATTACATACTTTTCATTAAATATTGATAATTGTCAGGCACAATGGACACAGACTGACGGACCATACGGAGGTTATATTTATTGCATTGCATATTCCGGCTCAAAAATATTCGCCGGAACTAAAGGAGGCGGGATTTTTCTGTCAACAAATAACGGCACAATCTGGACTGCAGTTAATAACGGACTTACAAATAAATCCGTAAAATCACTTGTAATGTCGGGAACAAATATATTCGCTGGTACAGATGGCAGAGGGGTTTTCCTATCAACAAATAATGGTGCAAACTGGGGTACTGTTAATACCGGATTAACAAATTCTTCCATTCGTGCACTTGCAGTTTCAGGAACAAATCTATTCGCCGGCACTTACGGAGGTGGAGTCTTCCTATCTACAAATAATGGCTCAAATTGGATAAATGTTAATGCAGGTCTTTTGTATCATTATGTACATTCACTTGCGATATCAGGAACAAATATATTTGCGGGTACTAACGGCGGTGTTTTCTTATCAACAAATAACGGATCAAACTGGACAGCGGTTAATAACGGATTAACTTACCCTGTCATCCTGTCCATTGCAATCTCAGGAACAAACATCTTTGCTGGTACTGACGGAGGCGGAATATTCTTTTCTACAAATAACGGCTCAAACTGGAATGCCGTCAATAACGGATTAACAAATCATAATATTTTTGCTATTGCAATATCTGATAATAACATATTTGCGGGAACCGACGGTAACGGAATCTTCCTTTCAACGAACTATGGTACAAACTGGATAACGATTAATAATGGATTAACAAGTCAAACTGTCTTATCACTTGCAGTTTACGGAACAAATATTTTAGCTGGAACCAACGGTGGAGTGTTTCAGTCATCAAGCAACGGTGCAAACTGGATTGCAATTAATTACAACCTAACAGGTCAAAATATTAGAACTCTAGCTGTTTCGGGAACGAATATATTCTCCGGAACTAACAATGGTATATTTTTATCTACAGATAACGGTTCAAACTGGATAGAAACTAATACCGGCTTAACAAATTTAAATATATTCTCTATTGTCGTTTCGGGTACTAACATATTCACAGGAACTTATGGCAGCGGTGTGTTTTTATCGACAAATAACGGAATGAACTGGACTCCTGTAAATAACGGATTAATGAATCAATATATTCTATCACTTTCGGTCTCAGGGACAAACCTGTACGCTGGCACTTTCGGTGGTGTGTATTTATCTACAAATAACGGTACAAGCTGGACAGAGGTTAATAACGGATTGACAAACCCTAATGTTACTTCACTTGCAGTTTCAGGAATAAATATCTTCGCCGGAACTTTCGGAGGTGGAGTCTTTCTGTCAACAAATAACGGCACAAACTGGACGGCGGTTAATAACGGATTGACAAATTTATTCATTTATTCACTTGCAGTCTCGGGAACAAATATATTCGCCGGAATCTCTGGGTTTGGAGTGTTTCTAACAACGAATAACGGAACAGAATGGAATCAAACCTCTTTGAATAACTTGAGTGTTTTTGGTTTAACTGTAAACTCAAATAATATTTTTGCAGGAACAGTAAACGGAGTTTATTTGTCTACAAATAACGGGGTTTACTGGATTATAAAAAATCAGGGCTTCACAATAGTACCGGAAGTCAATACATTATCAGTAGCAAATAATTATATTTTTGCCGGGACTTCAGGTCATTCTGTCTGGAGACGTTCACTTTCGGATATCATCGGAATTCAAAAAATCTCAGAGCACATTCCGTCATCTTATTCTTTGGAACAGAATTATCCCAATCCGTTTAATTCAATGACAAATGTTAAATTTCAAATGTTAAATGCAGGAACAACAAAAATAATTGTGTATGACGTTCTGGGAAAGGAAGTTATAACACTCGTAAACGAAAAACTTGCACCCGGAACATATGAAATCAGGTTCGACGGCGGAAACCTTTCAAGCGGAATCTATTTTTACAGGATGACCGCCGGTGATTTTGTCCAGACTAAAAAAATGTTGATGATAAAGTGACGAAAGTCACGTTATCGAAAATCACGGTTCAATTTTATCGGGAATTTT
This sequence comes from Ignavibacteria bacterium, assembly GCA_016873795.1. Lineage (GTDB taxonomy): Bacteria > Bacteroidota > Ignavibacteria > Tepidaquicellales > Tepidaquicellaceae > VGWA01. The sequence goes on along the minus strand of VGWA01000007.1, from coordinate 2,734 downwards.
AACAAAATATATAGTAATAATAAACATTTTTTTAAAAAATAAAAAGAGGATAGTAAAATGAAAAATTTAATAAAATTCTTTTTACTAGTTTTGTTCTTTTTTTCTGTTCTGAATTACACATTATTAACTAATGATTGCAGAACTCAATGGGTACAGATGTCTGACGGATTAAGCATATCTATGGCAAATTGTTTAGCCATAAGCGGCAATTATATTCTGGCCGGTATGGGTAATTTTATTAACTACACTACAAACAACGGTGTTAACTGGTATCAGTCGAATCTTGGCTATTGCACTTATTCTTTTGCCACAAGCGGCAATGAAGGATATGCAGGTGTCTCTAATGCAGGTGTGTATCATTCATCAAATAACGGTCAAAACTGGGATACAACAGGTCTGAGAAATAAGACTGTTTATGCTGTAGCAATTAACTCACAAAATTATATTTTCGCAGGAACATTCGGCACTACACCACTTTATATTTCCACAAATAACGGACAGTCATGGGCTGCAACAAATTTAAGCACAAATGCAGGAACTGTCTGGGCGATAACAATAAACGGAAATAATATATACACAGGAACAAACGGACTGGGATTATGTCTTTCGATAAACAATGGTGCAAACTGGACGGAACATCTTTTTAACGAATCGGTTGTATATTCAATTTCAATCAGTGGCAGTAATATTTTTGCTGGGACTCATGATCACGGAATTTATCGTTCGACAAATAACGGTACTAACTGGGCAATTACGTCTTTAAATTTCGTTTCGGTAAGAAGTTTGACAACATACGGGAATTATATATTTGCAGGAACAGATTCCGGATTTTATGTTTCCACAAACAACGGAGTCAACTGGACACAAAAGAACGAAGGACTTGGAATCATAGGAAATAAAAGGATAAACTCTTTATTGATTGCTAACAACTATATATTTGCTGCAACACAAACTGCGGCTGTTTGGCGGAGAAACCTTAGTGATATAATCGGAATACAGAAAATATCAGAGAACGTTCCCGAATTTTATTCGTTAGGTCAAAACTATCCCAATCCGTTTAATTCAATGACAAATTTTAAATTTCAAATGTTAAATAGTGGAATGGCAAAAATAATTGTGTATGACATTTTGGGAAAGGAAGTTATAACACTCGTAAACGAAAAGCTTGCACCCGGAACATACGAAATCAGGTTCGACGGCGGAAACCTTTCAAGCGGAATCTATTTTTACAGGATGACTGCAGGTAATTTTGTCCAGACTAAAAAAATGTTGATGATAAAGTGACGAAAGTCAAGTTATCGAAAATCACGGTTCAATTTTATCGGGAATTTTAACAAAATATATAGTAATAATAAACATTTTTTTAAAAAATAAAAAGAGGATAGTAAAATGAAAAATTTAATAAAAATTTTTAGTTTGATTGTATTACTATTTTCAATTTTGAATAATACCTTTACAACTGATGATTGCATCGCACAATGGACAAGAATGACAACAGCACCGGATAGATTTATATATTGCTTCACTAATTATGGAAACAAAATATTTTCAGGTACATATCAAAACGGAATATACTCATGCTCGGGGGACACAATGTGGATTCAAACAATGTTAAACAATAAGAACGTATTTTCATTAGCGGCAAGAGACAGTAATATTTTCGCCGGTACAGATTTAAACGGAGTTTGGCTCTCCACAGATAACGGCATAAACTGGATTCAATCTTCCTTAAACAATAAAAACGTACAGAGTTTGCTTGTCAACGGAAACAATATATTCGCGGGCACGTACGTAACTCCTTTTTCTTATGCGGGTATTTACATTTCTACAAATAACGGTATAAATTGGAATAAAACTAATTTCGATACAACAATTGGAGTTCGTTCATTTACGGTAAGCGGAAACTATATTTTTGCAGGAACATATCAGGGTGTTTATATTACATCCAATAACGGTATAAACTGGGTTCAAACTTCTTTAAATAATCAGTTAGTTCTATCTCTTACTACACATGGAAATATTTTATTCGCAGGCACAGACGCCAACGGAATATTTTTCACAACAGATAACGGGAACAACTGGGCTCAGACATTTATAAACAGTTCAAGTGTTTATTCTTTAATTGTAAATTCTAATAATATATTTGCAGGAACAAACAACGGAATTTATCTATCAACAAACAACGGCGTTAACTGGAGTGAAAAAAATCAAGGCTTTGTAACTACTCCTGTAGTTGATGCATTAATAATTGTGAATAATTTTATCTATGCAGGAACATCAACTCAGTCAATCTGGAGACGTTCACTTTCGGATATCATCGGAATACAGAAAATATCAGAGAACGTTCCCGAATTTTATTCGTTAGGTCAAAACTATCCCAATCCGTTTAATTCAATGACAAATGTTAAATTTCAAATGTTAAATGGTGGAATGGCAAAAATAACTGTATATGACGTTCTGGGAAAGGAAGTGATAACACTCGTAAACGAAAAACTTGCACCCGGAACATACGAAATCAGGTTCGACGGCGGAAACCTTTCAAGCGGAATCTATTTTTACAGGATGACTACAGGTAATTTTGTCCAGACGAAAAAAATGTTGATGATAAAATAACGACATTTGTCGTCTGAGAAATGCTTATTTTTACAAAAATAAGTGAAAGGAAAGACGACAATGAAGAGAAAAGAATTAGAAGAAAGATTTAACAGAAACCAAATCAAAACATCAGAGGGAG
>VGWA01000006.1 GCA_016873795.1 Ignavibacteria bacterium | reverse complement strand
CCTTCTTTTTTAAGGCGAAATTCAATTGTCTTTAAAACAAGAGTTTCGTCCTCTGCTATAAAGATTTTCATTTTAATTGTTTTTTAAAAATTTTTTTATTCTTATGGATAAATCAAAATCATTTATTGGTTTTTTTATGAAATCAGTTGCTCCGTAATCGAGTGCTTCCATTATCTCTTCTTTCCTTTCAATAGGCGATAAAATAATCAAAGGAACGTCTTTTATCTCTTCAGATTGTTTTATTTTTTTTATTAGTTCTATTATATTATATTCTTCATCCGTTAAACCTGCGATAATTAAATCCGGCTTTTCCGAAATTATTTCTTCCAGTTTAATATCGGAATAATTCTGAACAATAGATGTAAAGCCGTCCTTTTTTAGTTGATTATTTATCAAATTTATTGTTTTTTCTTCTTTTTCGATTATTATAACTTTCATATTTTAATATATTTACTTAAGTACAATTCATCTATAACAATAATTATTACATAAAAGTTACTTTTATTTTAATTCTTTTAAAGCCGTCTTTATAATTTGTTCAAGTTCATCGAAACTGCGGATAAAATCTTCTTTGTCAATTATTTCGAGTTCCATCCTGTCAAGTATATTTGATGCATCTTCAATTTCTATCGTTGAAAAAGTACTTTTTAATTTATGTGCAAAACTTTTTATCTCGGATATTTTGCCCGTGTATATGAGGTTCTTTAATTCTTCTAAACTCTTGGGAACAGTTATTTTAAAATCAGATATAATTTCATTGTAAAAATTTTCGTCATCCATTGTCAGTTCTTTCAAATAGTCCAGATTGATAAATTCCTTTTTTCCAATTTGTTTATCATAACCTGCTTCTTTTATCCCTTTCTTTACGTTGTAAATTTTTTCAATTAGTTCTGATGCCCTGAAAGGTTTTATTATATAATCATCCATTCCGATTTTGTATGCTTTTTCTACTTCGTTCTTCAATGCTCTTGCCGTCGAGGCAATAATGGGAATTTCCGAATAGGGTTTATCCTTCTGTTTCCTTATTGATTCCGTTGCTTTATAACCGTCAATACCAGGCATCTGTAAATCCATTATTATTAAATCAAATGATTTTTTATCTAAAATATCGATTACTTCCTTGCCGTTGCTTACTATAGTATATTCTATGTCATATTTTCTGAAGATATTTGCAAGTATTTTTTGAATAAAAACATTGTCTTCTGCAGCTAATATTCTTATTTGCCCGAGTTCTTTTACCAGTTGACCTGTGTCAATTTCTTTTTGTTGTTGTTTTTCCTGTGTTTTTTCCGGCATCTTGAATTCTATTATTATAGTAAATTTAGTTCCTTTTCCGAATTTACTTTCAACATCTATCGAACCGTTCATTTTGGAAATAATGTTCTTTATTATGGGTAATCCGAGACCAGCTCCGCCTTTGTATTGTGTGTAATCGTCGAAGAGTTGAACGAACATATCAAATATACCGCCTATTTTATCTTCCGGAATTCCTATACCTGTATCTTCTACCGAAAACTCCATTATTACTTTTTTTTCAGATTGTCCGATTAATCTGGTTGTAAATGTTATGTATCCTTTGTCAGTGAATTTGATTGCGTTAATCAAAAGGTTGTTGAAAACCTGATTTAAACGGATTGGGTCTGAAATAATATATTCGGGTATTTTATCGTCATAAATTAAACTGAGTTCCAGGTTTTTGTTTTTTGCTCTTAATTTAAGAGTTTCCGTGACGTTGTTTAGTAATTCACGGATGTTTACGACTTTGTTAAGTATATTGAATTTTCCCGAACGGAGTTTGGTGATGTCAATTATGTCGTTTATCAAAACATTTAAGTTTTCTGTCGACAGAGAAATTGCCTTTAAATATTCTTTTTGTTCATCTGTTAAATCTGTACCTGAAAGCATTCCGGAAAATTCATTGATAATGTAAACAGGGGTTCTTATCTCGTGGCTTATGTTTGCCAGAAAATTTTCTTTTTGTTTTAAAGAATTTAAAGAAATATCTTTCGCAATCATCAGTTCTTTATTTTTTATTTCAAGATTTTTTGAGTATTCTAATGCCTTTTGTTCGTTATCTTTTCTCTTTGTAATGTCGTGTCTGATTGCTATATATTGATATGGTTTATTGTTTTCGTCGAGTTGCGGAATTATTGTTGCGTCCACCCAGTAATACTGTCCTGACTTTGTTTTGTTTCTTATCTCACCATTCCATATATTTCCTGACTTTATTGTATCCCATAGATTTTTGAAGAATTCTTTGGAATGATAACCCGAGTTTAAAATTCTGTGATTCTTTCCGATTAATTCTTCAATTGAGTATCCGGAAATGTCACTGAATTTTTTATTTGCATAAATAATTGTTCCTTCTTTATCTGTTATTCCGACTATTGTTGAGTTATCGAGCGCATATTTAAAATAACCTAATTCTTTTTCAACTTTTATAAGTTTTATTTTTAAAGTATTGATAATTTTTCTGTAATGATAGAAAAAATAAAGAGTCAGAAAAGTAATGATTACAAGTAATAAAAAAATAATGATATGAAGAGTATCCATAAATTAATCGTATTTTATTGCAAAAATAGTTGTTTATAATGAAATATTATAATGTAAATTTTAAATTTTCTAATAAAGTTCATAATATAATAGATTTTACAGTACGTAGATTTGGATTAAATATTATTTGTAATATTCTTAATTTAGAAAAAAAAATTATATGCAAATAACAATAAAATCCGAATACAAAGGAAATTTAAGAACAGAAGCAGTTCATTGCAAGTCCGGAGTAAGAATAATTACCGATGCTCCTGTTGACAATAAAGGGAAAGGTGAATCGTTTTCTCCGACCGATTTGGTTTCTGCCGCTTTGGGAAGTTGTATGGTTACGATATTGGGTATTGCTTCGGAAACTTACGGCTTTTCTGTTGACGGACTGGAATGGGAAACAACGAAAATAATGTCTGAAAATCCGAGAAGGATTTCGGAAATAATAATTAAATTGAATTTTCCCGATAATAATTATTCGGATAAACAAAAAAAAGTTATCAAACATATAACACAAAATTGTCCTGTTGCACTTAGTTTGCATCCCGACCTCAAACAAACAATAATTATAAATTTTAAATAATTAAATTAATATTGCTATGAAATTAAAAACTGTTTCAATTTCGTTTCTTATTTTATTAATCTGTATTGTAAACATTTATGCTCAGGTTAAACCGATAGATCCTGATAATTTTGACTTAACTTATAATCCGGGAGATAATTTTTATCTTTATGCGAACGGTACGTGGATTAAAAATAATCCTGTTCCGCCTGATAAAAGCAGATATGGCTCTTTTGATGTTTTGGCTGAAGAAAATTATGTGCAGTTGAAAGATATTCTCGAATCGGCTGCGTCCGATTTTGGGAAAAAACATGGAGATAATAAGCAAAAAGCAGGAGATTTCTATGTCAGTGGTATGAATACTGAAAAAATAGAAAAGGAAGGAATTAAACCTCTTCTTGAAGATTTCGAAAAAATTGATAATTTAAAAGATAAAATCGGATTAATTAAATTAATTTCTTTTTATCATTCGAAAGGTGTCTTTCTTTTCTTTAATGTTTTTGTGGCACCTGATCAGAAAAACAGTCAATTCAATATATTACTCTTAAGTCAGGGCGGCATAGGTTTAACTGATAGAGATTATTATTTCAAGGAAGATGAACGTTCAAAATTAATACGTGAAGAGTACAAAAAACATCTGAAAAAAATGTTTATTCTAATAGGAGAGAATGAAACAACTGCCGGGAAAATGTCCGAATCTGTGTATGAAATTGAAAAAAATCTTGCCTCGAATTCAAGAACAAGACTCGAATTGAGAAATCCTGAAAAGAATTATAACAAGATGGATATTAATGGTCTTAAAAATTTGGCGTCTGATTTTGATTGGGATCTGTATTTTAATGAAATCGGCGTTAAGGAATTAAAAGAAATTAATATCAGACAACCGGAATTTTTTCAGGGTTTAAATGTAATAATGAATAGTGCGGATGTTGAAGATTTGAAATATTATTTAAAATGGCAGTTATTGAGAAATTATGCAAGATATTTAAGCTCGGATTTTGAGAATGAAAATTTTAATTTTTACAGCGGTGTTATGTCGGGTGTCAAAGAAATGAAACCGAGATGGAAAAGGGTTCTCGATGTTATTAACGGAAATATGGGCGAAGCATTGGGACAACTGTATGTAGAAAAATACTTTCCTGCAAAGGCAAAAACAAGAATGCTCGAAATGGTTTCGAACATGAGGGAAGCATTCAAACAGAGAATAGAAAATTTATCATGGATGAGTCCGGAAACAAAAGCAGAAGCCATGGAAAAACTAAAAAAAATAGATGTGAAAATCGGTTATCCCGATAAATGGAAAGATTTTTCAACTTTGGAAATATCGTCAGATTCTTATATAGAAAACGCCAAAAGGTCATCAAATTTCTGGTTTAAAAGGTCGTTGAATAAATTATATAAACCTGTTGACAGGACGGAATGGGGGATGTCGCCTCAGACTGTTAATGCTTACTACAGTCCTACACAAAATGAAATTGTTTTTCCTGCAGGAATACTGCAGCCTCCGTTTTTCTTCGCAGATGGTGATGACGCAGTAAATTACGGAGGAATAGGAGTAGTGATATGCCATGAAATGACGCACGGATTTGATGACCAGGGAAGAAAATATGATAAAGAAGGTAATATGATAGATTGGTGGACTCAAGAAGATGCAGAAAAGTTCGAGAAACAAACTTCGGTTCTCATTGAACAGTATAATAATTACAAAATGTTGGATACATTACATGTTGACGGAAAACTAACTTTAGGTGAAAATATTGCCGATTTAGGCGGAGTAATGATTTCACTTACTGCTTTAAATAATCAACTCGGAGAAAAGATTAATACCGAACTTATTGACGGATTTACACCGCTTCAAAGATTTTTCCTTTCATATTCACAAGTCTGGCGTCAGAATATCAGAGAAAAAGAATTAATGAGAAGATTAAAAGAAGACGTGCATTCTCCGGGTGAAGCAAGGGTTAACGGTATCGTTTATAATGTCCCTGAGTTTTATCAGGCATTCCGGATATCACCTGAAAGTTACAGGTTTATTATCCCTGAAAACAGAGCAGTTATTTGGTAGTAAATTATTTATTAATAATTGAATTATTTATTAATAATTGAATTATTTATTCCTTGTCTTTTATTTCCAGCTAAAACAAAATCAGAATTACAAAAACAGTTTTTATTTGAAAAAAAGAAAATTTATTGCTGTAAATATAGCTTAACTTTCAACGAAGAGATATTTAATTTTTCCACACATAAATATCGAGATTGAAAAAAAACACATTACATCAGACTTCTCTGAAAATCAATCTTTTTTTAAATTTCAATTATTTTTTATCAAAATAAATAAGTAAAATTATGAAAACAATTTTAATTACAACATTATTTGTTTGTATTTCATTTTCTTTTGTTTGTGAAACATTTTCGCAATGGGAAAATATAGGATTTGCCGGAAATCCAACTGTGCTTACACTTGCATCAAGCGGGAGTAATTTATTAGCAGGCACACAATGTAATGGCATCTATGTATCTTCGGACGGCGGTGCAAACTGGACACAAACTTTTATAAGTTATAAAACCGTATACTCAATTGCCGCAAAAGGAAATTATGTTTTTGTCGCTACCGATACAACAGGTGTATATTATTCGACAAATTACGGGATGAACTGGACGCAAACTTCACTTAACAATCAAACGGTTAGTGCTCTTGCTGCAGACGCAAATAATATATATGCAGGAGTCGGATTCATAGGAGTATTTATTTCTACAAATAATGGAGCTAACTGGACACAGACTTCTTTAAATGATAAATATGTAATTTCAATTGCAATAAGTGGAAATAATATATATGCAGGTATATGGGGCGATGGTGTTTATTTATCAACCAATAATGGCAATGTTTGGACAAAAACTTCATTAAGTTATAATTATATCAATACGGTAGCAGCAAGAGGGAATTATGTTTATGCAGGGTCAGGATTCGGAGTACATGTGTCTACTGATAACGGTACAAACTGGATGGGTCCGTTTATTAATGATAAAGTAGTATTGGGATTAGCTGTTGACAGTAATAATGTTTTTGCCGGAACAGATTTTTATGGAGTTTATAAATCAAATGATGCCGGACAAAACTGGATGCAAAGAAATGAAAATTTGTTAAACATTAGAGTCTGGTCTCTGTTTATTTCAGGTGGATATATTTATGCAGGATGTTATACTTCTGCCGGTGCTTCTACTGTTTGGAAAAGAGAATTGTCTGATATAATATCTGTCAATAATTTAAGTAAACTTGTACCCGAAAAATATTCTCTCGAACAGAATTATCCGAATCCGTTTAATCCGGTGACTGCAATTAATTTTAATATTCCGAAAGAAGAATTTGTGACTTTAAAAATTTATGACATTTTGGGCAGGGAAGTGCAGATTCTTGTAAACGAAAAATTAAGTGCCGGCTATTACAATGTAAAATGGGATGCATCGGGATTTGTAAGCGGTACGTATTTCTGCAAAATGACTACAAATAATTTTTCAGATGTAAAGAGAATGATATTGGCTAAATAAGAATTACGAATATTTTTATTTAAAGTGTATTAAAGTTCGGATATATAAACCGAACTTTTTTTATCTCAAATTTTGAAAAATAACTTGACAATATATTGTAAAATAGTTATTTTTATAATAACCAAATGGTTAGTTAATCTAAATAGTTTAATTATATGGTTAGAAAAATGGATAAATATGATATTAATACCGAAGAAAGGATATTAAAGGCGGCAAAAAGCGTTTTCCACCGGAAAGGTATGTATGGAGCAAGAATGCAGGAGATAGCGGATGAAGCTGGAATTAACAAGGCAATGCTTCATTATTATTTCCGTAATAAAGAGAATCTGTTCAAGGCCGTATTCCGTGATGCTGTCGAGAAAATATTTATTAATGTCAGTAAATTTCTTGAATCTGAAGGAACAATTGATGAATCGATAAAAAATTTTGTTGAGAATTATATTGATATAATGATTGAAAATATATATTTACCTCCTTTTATTCTAAATGAAATAAACCAAAATCCGGAAAAATTATCGGAGTTTTTCAAACCTTTGTTGGAAAGTTTACCGGTACAACTGATAAAAAAAATATTAAAAGAAACATCAGAAAATAAAATAAAACCCATTGACCCCAGAGATTTTATAATTAATATAATATCACTATGTATATTTCCTGCAATAGCAAAACCGATAGTAAAAGAATTATTTAATATGGACGATGAAAAATTTATTGAATTTTTAAAGAACAGGAAAAAATCGATTCCGGAATTTATTATTAACTCAATTAAATTGACTTAAAATGAAAGTAATAATAATATTAATGTTTTTAATTGCGGGAGCTAAGGCAGACACAATAAGTATTGATGATTGTTACAAGTATGCTTATGAAACTTATCCGAACAGAAATCAGAAAACATACTACAGTAACATATCGGACTTGAGAATAAAAAATCTTAATGTGAATTATTTGCCTCAGTTTTCAATTATAGGGCAGGCTTCTTATCAATCGGCAGTTCCTGAGATGACATCGACTTCACCATTTTTTTCATTTCCCAAATTGAATAAAGACAGATATCAGTTGTATCTTGAGTTAAAACAAAATATATTTGACGGCGGGAGTACATCGACTATGAAAGATGCTGAAAAAAGTGAATTATATGCTAACCTGCAGAAAGTCGAAGTTGATCTTTATCAGTTGAGACAAAGAGTCAATGATTTGTATTTTTCCGTTCTGTTATTGCAGGAAAAAAAGAAGGTAACACAAATATTATATGACGATATTGAAACGAGATTATCGGAGATAGAATCAAAAATAATAAATGGTGTTGTTTTGCCCAGTAATAAATATATTCTTGAAGCTGAGCTTTTAAAAGTTGCATCTGACCTCGAATCGGTTGAATCCGACAGAATGGCGGCAATCGAAATGCTTGGAAAGTTGATAGAACAGAAAATCGATTCTTCCGCTTATTTTATAATGCCGGAGACACCGATGCTTAATTTCACGGATATAGTGATAAATCGTCCCGAATTAAGATATTATGAACTTGAAAAAAACAGGGTCAATGCACTGAAAGAGGTCGTACCCACACGCAGTATACCAAAGTTAAATTTATTCGGTCAGCTCGGTGTAGGTAAACCCGGTTTAAATTTTTTGGATAATTCATTCAAAGAGTTTTATCTGTTTGGAGTTAATTTAATCTGGAATCCGGTAAACTGGAATTCTAATAATTATGAGATTCAAATATTGACTTTATCGCAGAAAATCATTGATACGCAAAAAGAAACTTTTGAAAAAAATCTTGAAATCACACTGGAAAAATTTAAATCGGAAATATCAAAATATGAAGAATTAATTCAAAAAGATAAAGAAATCACGGAACTAAGAAAGAAAGTAGTGGATATAACTGCTTCACAGCTTGAAAATGGTGTGGTTACATCTACAAATTATGTTACGGAATTGAATTCATATAACAATTCATTATTAATGTTAAATACACATCAAATATTATTAAATCAGGCAAAAATAAATTATATAACAGCAAAAGGGATTAAATAAAATGAAAAATATCTATTTATTATTTTTAATATTATCGGTTATTTCCGTGTCCTGTTCGAATAACGACAAAAAATCGGATGCCTATGGAAATTTTGAAGCTACGGAAATAATCGTATCTGCTGAAGCAAATGGAAAACTTACGGAATTTAATGTCGAAGAAGGAAAGACGATAAATGCGGATGAGATTACAGGTTGTATAGATACTATCCAGTTGCATTTAAAAATAATGCATTTAGAAGCCCAGCGAAATACGATTAGAACAAAATACAAAAATATATTTTCGCAGGCGGAAGTATTAAGAGAACAGAAAGAAGTGGCTTTAATTGAAAAAAAGAGAATTGAAAATTTGTTAAAAGATAATGCTGCAACACAGAAACAGCTCGATGATGTAAACGGGAATATTAATGTCTTGGATAAACAGATTAACTCTGTAATAACACAAAACAGCACAGTCTTTAAAGAATCGGAATCGATTGATGTTCAGATATTGCAAATCCGCAACCAGATAGAAAAAAGTATAATTAAAAACCCCGTAAAGGGAACTGTAATTCTGAAACTTGCTGAAGAGAAAGAAATTGTAAATTACGGCAGACCGCTTTATAAAATTGCGGACTTGAGTGAAATGACATTAAGAGTTTATGTTAGCGGGGAACAGCTTGGTAATATTAAAATCGGTCAAACGGTAAAGGTATTAATAGATTCGACTAAAACTGAAAATAAAACATTGGAAGGTACTATCAGCTGGATATCCTCAAAATCGGAATTCACACCGAAAATAATTCAAACAAAAGATGAACGGGTGAATATGGTGTATGCTGTCAAAGTCAGGGTTAAAAATGACGGCAGCTTAAAAATCGGGATGCCCGGTGAAATTATATTTTAAATATGTATGACTTAAAAATATCAGATGTTTCAAAAAAATTCGGCGATGTAAATGCATTAAGAGATATAAATCTCGATGTTGAAGAAAACGAACTATTCGGAGTAATAGGTCCGGACGGGTCGGGTAAAACGACTTTATTCAGGATAGCAGCAACACTGCTTGTTCAGGATACCGGAAAAGTAAAGTTATCCGGACTGGATAATATTAAAGATTACAAAAAAATAAGAGAAATAATCGGATATATGCCGGGCAGGTTTTCGTTGTATCCGGATTTAACCGTTGAAGAGAATTTGAAATTTTATGCCACTGTGTTCGGTACTACGGTAAAGGAAAATTACGATATTATCAAAGACGTATATTTACATTTAGAACCTTTTAAAAAAAGAAGAGCAGGTAAATTATCGGGAGGAATGAAGCAGAAGCTCGCTTTATGCTGTGCTCTCGTGCATAAACCGAAATTTTTAATTCTCGATGAACCGACTACAGGCGTTGACCCTGTATCCAGGAATGAATTCTGGGAGATATTGAGAAATTTAAAATCTATAGGTATGACTGTAATCGTTTCAACACCTTATATGGACGAAGCAAAATTATGTGACAGGGTAACCTTAATGCAAAACGGATGCATATTATCCGTTCAAACGCCTGCAGAAATTATCGAAGGATTCGGAAAAAAAATATTTTCCATCAGAACGGATGCACTGACTGATACATTGAAATTTCTTAATGAATACAAATATACGGAAAATGTTTTTCTCTATGGAGATGTAATTCATTACATTGATATCAGGAAGGAAATAAAAGTCGATATACTGACACAATATTTAAGAACCAATGAATTGAAAAATATCACTATTAAAGAAATTGAACCGTCTGTAGAAGATTGTTTCTTAACATTGATGAGGGAAAAATAACAAATGGAAGATGTATTTGTAATAGATGTAAATAAACTGACAAAAAAATTCGGTGCCTTCACTGCTGTCGATAGCATATCATTTAAGGTGAAAAAGGGAGAAATATTCGGATTTATCGGTGCTAACGGAGCAGGAAAAACAACAGCAATCAAAATGCTTTGCGGGATACTTATTCCGACTTCGGGTGATGCGGTAGTAAGCGGTTTTGATGTTTATAAACAATCGGAAAAAATAAAGAAGAATATTGGATATATGAGCCAGAAATTTTCATTGTATGAAGATTTAACCGTAAGGGAAAATATTAAATTTTATGCGGGAATATATGGACTTAAATCCGGTGTAATAAAAGAAAAAACTGAATTTATATTGGATTCTTTGCGGATAACTGAAGCGGGAAACAGATTGATAAAATCACTTCCGCTGGGATGGAAACAAAAACTTGCGTTCAGTATAGCTTCGATACATAATCCGAAAATTGTTTTTCTTGACGAACCTACGGGTGGTGTTGATCCCTTAACAAGAAGACAGTTCTGGAAAATGATTCAATCGGCATCGGAAAACGGTATTACATTATTTGTAACTACACATTATATGGATGAAGCAGAATATTGTAACAGGATATCTATGATGGTCGACGGACGTATTGCAGCACTTGATTCACCTATGAATTTAAAAGAAAAAATTAAAGCGGATACAATGCAGCAGGTATTTATAAAAATTGCAAGCCAGAGAGTTATATTAAATTAGAATGTATGAAAAGATTTATTGGATTTGTCAAGAAGGAATTTAAACATATTCTCAGGGATTACCGTACTCTTTTAATATTATTCGGAATGCCGGTTGTACAAATCTTGTTGTTCGGATTTGCGATAAAAAACGAAATTAAAGATTCGAAAATAGCAATACTCGACAGGAGTAAAGATTATATTACTGAAGAAATAACGAATAAATTACTGTCTTCGGGTTATTTTTTACTCTATGAAAATCTGAAATCGGAAGACTATATTGAATCCGAATTTCGGAAAGGTATAGTAAAGGAAGTCATAGTTTTCGAAGAAGACTTTGCAAAAAATCTCTTCGGAGAAGGTAAATCGGGCATTCAAATCATTGCAGATGCATCAGACCCGAATTATGCTAATATGTTGATAAATTATACTTCATCTATAATCAACGATTATCTGAATACTTTACACACCGGACATAATATACAAATATTGATAAACCCGGAAGTGAAAATGATTTACAATCCCGAAATTAAAAGTGTATATATGTTTATACCCGGATTAATGGCTGTTATTCTTCTGCTGGTGTCGTCACTGATGACCTCGATATCTATAACAAGAGAAAAGGAATTCGGAACAATGGAGGTTCTTTTGGTGTCACCTTTAAAACCTTTACAAATTATTTCCGGAAAAGTTATTCCTTATGTTTTTATAGCATTTATAGATGCGCTTATTATAATATTTATGGCGAAATACGTTTTTGCTATGCCGATTGAGGGGAGTATTATTTTATTGATTCTGGAGAGCGTTTTATTCATAACAACCGCTCTGACACTCGGAATTTTGATATCTACAATAAGTTCAAGCCAGCAAATTGCTATGATGTCAGCATTGGGAGGATTAATGCTGCCGACCATTCTTTTATCGGGATATATTTTCCCGATAGAAAATATGCCCTATGTACTGCAATTGCTGAGTAATCTGATTCCTGCAAAATGGTTTGTTATAATTGTAAAAGCTATTATGTTGAAAGGGCTTGGATTTTCTTATATCTGGTTTGAAACTGCTGTACTTGTAATTACAAATATTGTTTTATTTGTGATTAGTATTGCGAGGTTTAAAATAAGACTGGAATAATGATGACAATAAAATATATATTGCAAAAAGAGTTTCTTCAGATTTTCAGAAGTAAAGCAATGATTCCCATAATATTTTTAATGCCTCTTTTTCAGTTGCTTATACTTGCAAATGCGGCAACTTATGAAATTAAAAATATCAGTTTTTGTGTGGTTGATTATGACTATAGTAATAATTCACGTGAATTTGTTTCTAAATTTTATGCAACTAATTACTTTTTATTGAGCGGTTATTATACGTCCGTAAAGGAAGCGGAAGAAGAATTAAAAACAAATAAATCAAGATTGATTATACATATTCCCAAAGATTTCGAAAAAGATTTGCTGCTTAATAAAAATACAAAAGTCCAGTTTCTGATAAATGCGGAGAATGCAAACGCTGCCGGTTTGATAATGAATTATTCGATGAGTATCGTTCAGGCATTTAACAAACAGATAATTACTGAGACAGTAAATTACAACACTTCGAATCTGCAATCAGGAATATATATAACGTATTCAAACTGGTTTAATAATCTGTTAAATTATAAAACCTATATGGTACCCGGTATACTCGTTGCTCTTGTAACTCTTATCGGACTTTTTTTATCCGGTATGAATATTGTGAAAGAAAAAGAAACGGGTACAATAGAACAGATTAATGTTTCACCAATCAAAAAATATCAGTTTATTATCGGTAAACTGCTGCCTTTCTGGATAATTGCACTGATTGAACTTGCTTTCGGAATAATACTTGGAATAATTATATTCAATGTACCGTTAATAGGGAATCCGTTATTAATTTTTCTTGTAGCCTCAGTATACTTATTGTTGATTTTAGGAATAGGATTATTTATTTCGACAATTACCGAGACACAACAGCAGGCAATGTTCATTGCATGGTTCATTATGATAATATTCTTGTTGCTTGGAGGTATCTTTACTCCTGTTGAAAATATGCCGGACTGGGCTCAGACTATAGATATATTCAATCCGATTGCTCATTTCAGTAAAATGATAAGAATGATTATGCTGAAGGGCTCGGGATTACGGGATATCGGCGAAAGTTTGATGCTGATTGGCTTATATGCGATTGTTATGCTCTTCCTAGCTACGATAAGATATCGGAAAAAAACTTAAAGTTTCTTAATCTCTTTGTATCTGTAACAACTGATCAGGTGGTCATTAATCATTCCTGAAGCCTGCATAAAAGCATAACAGATTGTAGAACCTGCAAATTTGAATCCTCTCTTTTTTAAATCAATACTCATTAAATCGGATTCATTGCTTTTTGAGGGAAGCTGCTTTATTTCATGCCATTTGTTATGAATTGTTTTATATCCTGTAAATTGCCATATATATTTGTTAAAACTGCCGAATTCTTCTTTAATTTTAAGAAATGCTTTAGCGTTTGTTATCGCAGCTTTGATTTTTAATCTGTTCCTGATTATCTTTTCATTGTTTAATAATCTTTCAGTTTTTTTTTCCGTATATACGGCAATTTTTTCCGGCTGAAAATTGTCGAAAGCCTTGCGGAAATTATCTCTTTTGTAAAGTATGGTTCTCCAGCTTAAACCCGCTTGAAAAGCATCCAGTATAATGTATTCGAAAAGTTTATGGTCGTCATGAAGCGGTACACCCCATTCTTTATCGTGGTATTCTGTCATTAGTCTGTCATTGACGGACCAGGAACAGCGTATTTTGTTATTTTTCATATATTTCAGAATAAATCAAATCCAAATAATATACCGAAATATAATCTCAGTTCTTGTCCGTATGTTACGTTTTGTCCTCTGAAATTTTTTGTAAATTTATCAAAACCGTATGATGCATTGATGAAAACACTCGTCGGGAATGTATATGAATTAAATGCCTGGAGCCTTAATTCTATCCCGACATCTTTTTTGAAGTCTTTGAGATTAGTATTCTTTTCGTACCAGGCATTCCCGAAATCTCCGTAAACGGAAAAATACAGCTTATCCAGATAAAACGGAGGTATTCTCGTGTCTATATTGGTGAATAAGGGCAGTCTGTATGTCATATTAATTGTAGCAACTCTGTTTCCGCCCATCGAATAAAAAGGATAACCTTTCATTCCGGGTAATCCCGAAGCATATAAATCATAGAAATTATCAACCTGCGGACCGAAAATTGTCGCGGCTCTCAACTTAAATGATAAAGTGTGTTTTTTATTGAATAATCCGAAACTTTCGAACCAGTTGACGTCTAATTTATGCAAATTGTTTTTTTGATAAACTGTCAAATAAGTACCGGAATTCTGGTCATAAACATATTCCGGGTCAATCTTGCTCATTTCAAAGTCGTATCTTATATTAACCTTTCTTCCCGTCGGATTTATATCGGTATTTCTGTTGAATTCATAAGATTCGTAATTGTATTCTGCGAATATATCGTGTGATTTGAAATATGATTCCTCGGAACCTCTTATGAATATGCCGCTTTGAGGCAGAACAAAACCGTCGATTGCCGAATTATAATTTGAAAGAGTATAACCGATTTTCATATTATGGTTTAAGTTTATTATGCCGAATCCCATAATTGCATCGAATGAAAATAAATTGTAATTCACACCGACTGTGAGTGTATCGAGACCGGCTATTAACTGAGCATCCGCTTTCCTTGTTACATTAATACCGCTGAAAGTAAAGTCCGGCTTAAAACCTAATTTCCTTGCAAAAAATTCGCTTGCAAAAGGAACTCCGTTATTATAATTGAATTCAAGGAACAGGTCTCTTTCTCCTTTTCTGTTAATAAATGCACCGCCGAAGATTGAAAACCTCGTCATTACTTCGTCTGAATAAAAATAAATACCCGGTTTAATCGCATCTAAAAAATTATTGTCTTTTGTATAGTTATCAAACCTTAATACCGGAAATATGGAAAGTTGTGTGAACAGAGATTTGTAAGATTTTGAGTCGTTGATTTTTACGTTAAAGTCATCGAAATTTCTTAATCTTTGCCAATCGAAATTATCTTTGGATTGTTTACTGTCCGAAGGATTTTCATATTTTTTTACGAGTACATCCGGTTTTTTATAGCTTATTAAATTATCAGGACCAATTTCGGTAAAGTTTTCAAGAAGTGCGATTTTGAATCCATCAGAAGTATAAGTCGAATAAACTAAATTGCTCGAATCAATTGATGGCATAAAAGCACCTCCTAATACATTCGTAATCTGATTGCTTTGCTTGGTCTCGAGATTGTATGAATAGATATTGAAAATACCAGTTCTGTTCGATGAATAATATACGGTTTTGCCGTCTTTAGAAAATTGCGGGTTACGGTTGTCAACGTTTTTTTGATTTATAATAAATTCCATCTCTCCGGTTTGTGTATTTATTAAGAATATTTCCCTCGAATCGTGATAAGAAAATTCTGCGATAATCATACTGTCGTTTGGTGAAAACGAAGGATTATAAATTTGTTCTCCGTTTTTGAATGTGGTAAGCGGGGAAAAATTACCCGTATTCATATCTTTTATGTGAAGATTGAGAGTCCCGTCTCTGTTTATTAAATAACAAATCTTTTTCCCGTCGTTTGAAAATGCGGGAGAATATGCACGTAAATCTCTTGTTAACCTTGTTTCGGTGCTGCTCTCCGTATCGTATATGTATATATCGAACAGTACAATACCGTCCAGTGTCGGAGGTGAATTTCTTTTTGAATAAATTATTTTCTTGCTGTCCGGTGACCAGCTGTAACTTGTTGAAACCGGACCGGCAATGAATTTCTTGGTTTTGGATTTTATGTCATATATATAAAGCGATGTCCTTCCATAATCATATTCCTGATTCGAGAGGTAAGATATACTTTTCCCGTCCGGTGAAAATTTCGGAAAATAGTTTGCAAATCCTTTTTTTTCTATTATATTCCCTTCAATTTTGTTGTTTCTTACATCTTTAATACGTTCATTATAATCTTTTTTTAAATAATCTTTCCAATTACTGTATAATGTTTTTCCGTCAATGTTGAGTACATCCGAAATTGCCTGGTCTATGCTGAAATTAGTTAAATTTCCAAGCTTGTAGGAAATGTCTTTTAATTTATCTTCACCGTATTTTTCGGAAATGTAGCGAACCAAAGCAAAACCCGAATTATAAATAGATTCTGCTTTTAAACTCGTGTATGAAGAAAACTGTCCCATCTCTCCCCATGTCAGCATTTTATCGTCAAGAACGTACATTCTTAAAATCATGTCTCTCTGTGCATCCCAGTAATCGTAACCGAGTGCCTGTCTCTGGTATTGTGCCGTACCCTCCGCGAACCATGCAGGTACACCGGTTCCTGATATCGGAAGAGATACTATTACGTTGGGATATCCGTATAAAATGTCAGGTCTTCTTTCCTTTTCATAATTCAGCCACTGTAAATATATTGCCGGCATGTTTTTCGTGAATTTTAATGCTGCCTGAAGTTGTATCATGTGCGTAAATTCATGCGTAACTACATTTCTTAACCAATTATGTGTTCCTCTCAATTCAAAGTCCATTCCGGAAGCGAAAATTTCAATTCTGTTTCCGAAATAATCGGTTGCACCGTTTGCTATATCCGAAATATCGCTGATGACAAATGTAACTTTATCACCGGGTTCATATTGATATAATGATGTAATTGGTGCATAAATTTCTTCTGCTATCTTTGCAACGGTGTTGGCTGTCCTTTTTGCACTCTCGTGGTAAACAAAGTGAAAATGCTTTGTTTCGAATGTAAACCAATCTAACTCGGGATAAGATTCAAACTGTGAGAAAACTGTTGTTGAGAAGGAAAATAATAAAATAAGCGAAAAAATGAGAGTTTTTATCAGTTTTTTTGTTTCGGTCATTTAAAGTGTTATATTAATTTATATGATTTATTAAATTGAAAATAAATTTGTAAATAATTATAATTGTCATATAAATTTATTGTTTTTGAACAAAAATTTTAAATAATTAATTCAGAACTTACAATTTTTATAAATTAAAATTAAAATTATAGGTAAAAAAAGATACGATTTGTAAAAAAAATGACTGAATTATATTTTGAGAATTAGATTTATATTCATATTTGCAATAATCACAATTCTCTTTACGTTTTATAATGTTTCTTTATCTCAGGGTAGAAGAGACATCGATAAAACATCACAAATTTATAAGCGTGATACATTAGGTGTTAAGACAACAGATACATTAATAACCGGAAGAGATACTACATTGCTGCAACCGGTGGATTCTACTGCCCGTATCAAATATTTTGTTTATTCACCGGAATTTTCTTACGGAATGAGAATCTATGAAAAAAAACATCCTTTTTTACTTGAGGATGCAAATCTTGTTCAGTCATCTTTTAAATTCGATTCGCTGAATAATATAATTATAAGAAAGCAATTTTTGCAGGAAGATATCAAGACTCCTCTTGTTGTTCCACTTGATGAATATCTTATACATCTTCAGGAAAAAGGTGAGAAAAATCTAACAATGAGTATAATATCTGAAAAATTCAAGGGTGAACAGGTTGATGATTTGGCAAAAATATTTCAAAAATTTACGGACATAACTATACCTCTTCCGTTTGTCAGTGAAACAATATTCGGTCCTAATACATTTAATCTGAGAATAAATGGTACGATAGATATAACCGCATCTTATCAGAACGTAAAAAGCGACCAGTCAACTGTTTCATATTTTTCCAGTGACCAGAATAATATAAATTTCAAGCAGGAGGTACAGGTTACTGCAAAAGGAACGGTAGGGGATAAACTAACTATCGATGCTGACTGGAACACACAAAGGACTTTCGATTTTGAAAATCAATTAAAAATAAAATACACCGGATATCCTGACGAGGTAATCCAAAAAATCGAAGCCGGTAATGTATCACTTGATACAAGGTCAAGTTTAATACAATCAACTCAGGCATTATTCGGAGTAAAAGGTGAATTCAAATTGGGTCCTTTATATCTGTCGACGGTAATTTCACAAAAGAAAAGTAAACAGGAAACAAAAGAATATACGGGTGGGTCTTCCGAACAGGCATTTCAAATAAACGTATACGATTATTCCGAGAATCATTATTTCTTGGATACAATGTATAAAAGCTCATTTTTGGATGTATATAATTCCACTTCGAATCAATATTCGCCGACCACTTATGCCAACAGAGTATTATCCGACGATTATACAACATTCGAAGTCTGGATTCAGGCAGAATATACGGACGTAGATAAAAGGGCTGCCGTATGCTGGACTCAGCTTGGGGAAAAACCTGTTGGAGGATATCCTGATACGTTAAAGAAGACAGATATTGTTCCGGGAGTCAGATTTTTCGGTTCGATGAGAAAATTAAAACCGACCGATTATTTTATTGACCCCTATGCCGGTTTTATAAGTCTGAAAGTAAATGTATCGCCTAATTATACAATAGGAGTGACTTATTCTACTCAGCCTACACCAGGCGCACCTCTTACAAGGTATGGTATAAGTAGTTCCGAAGCGAATTTTACCGATACGCTGATTCTGAAAATGATTAAATGTGAAAATCAAAGTCCTGAGACTCCTTTGGCATGGGAATTAAAAATGAAAAATATATACCGGCTTCCTGTTTCTAAAATTGTTGAAGATGGATTTAAGATAGACGTAAATTATATAAAAGAAGATAATATCCCCAGTCCCAGTATTCCTGCCGGAGGGACAGATAAAAACTTGCTTCAGGTATTGGGATTGGATAAATATACCGGAAAAGAAAAAAGACCTCCTCCGGACGGCATATTCGATTTCATTCCCGGTGCTACAATCAATCTGGAAACAGGAGATATAATATTTCCGACATTAAGACCTTTTTATGATAACATTCAGGATGCCGGTGCGGATACTTCACTTATATTCAAAACATTATATACGAACAGAAAAGCTGATGCACAGAATTCAACTCTGGCTACAAGATATATTATAAAAGGAACTGCAAGAGGTGAAGCGGGTATCAGTAATACGATTAATATAGGTTTTAATGTTGTGCAGGGAAGTGTACAAATAAGATACGGCGGACAGGTGCTTGAAAATAATATAGATTATACTGTGGATTACTCTACGGGTATTATAGTCATAAGAAATCAGGCAGCGTTAATGTCAAAAGATTTGAAAATTACATACGAAACAAATGATTTGTTCCAGCTTGCTTCAAAAACTTATATAGGTGCAAGAGCAGACTACAAATTAGGTGAAAAATCCAATCTGGGATTTACGTTTGTCAATTTAAAACAGGAAACTTTAAACGATAAAGTCAGAATAGGCGAAGAGCCGACTAACAATTCCATATTCGGACTGGATTTTACTACCGAAGCAAAACCGAATTTTTTAACTAAATTACTGAATAAATTACCGGGTTATAATACGAAAGAGGAATCTGTTTTTAATTTCAAAACTGAGTTTGCTTACATTGTCCCTGACCCGAATACAAAAAAAAGCAGAATCCCGCAGGATAATAACGAAGCAATAGCTTACATTGACGATATGGAGGGAGCAAAAAAGATAATTTCTTTGGGCACAAATTTTGCCAGCTGGACTATCAGTTCACATCCTGTTGATAGTACTATTGGAATTGACAGAAATCAGAAACAGGCAAAAAGAGGAATGATGAAATGGTATAATATTTTCAATGACGTAGCCGTGAAAACTGTTTATCCTTTACGGGATGTTCAACCCGGTCAGGACCGGCTGACTCCGTTTTATGTGTATTTTGACCCGACGGTTAGAGGTGTGTATAACTATAACGGTAGATTCGATACGCTTCAATCAGGTCTTTCTACAAACTGGAACGGAATTATGAAATACCTGAATACGACTTCCAATGACTTACTTAACGAAAATATTACTTATATTATGTTCAATATGAAAG
Organism: Ignavibacteria bacterium; assembly: GCA_016873795.1. Lineage (GTDB taxonomy): Bacteria > Bacteroidota > Ignavibacteria > Tepidaquicellales > Tepidaquicellaceae > VGWA01. The sequence continues at coordinate 32,048 of VGWA01000006.1, read as the reverse complement.
TAGAAAATCCGAATAGTATAGATTTGTCTAATGCAAAAATGATTATTGATTTAGGCACAATATCGGAAGACGCTATTCCAAACGGAACTATGGATACCGAAGATAAAAACAGAAACGGGATACTCGAAGAGATTGAGGATTTGGGTCTGGATACTTTAACAAATCAACAGGAACTTGATTTGTATCGTTCATTAAACAACGGAACAGATCCTCCGAATCCATTAGACCCGGCGGGAGATGACAATAATTGGCGGAATCCGTCTGTAATAAGCTATGATTTAATAAACGGAACTCAGGGAAACAGATTCTTTGAGGGAGGCAACAGGCCTGATACGGAAGATTTGAACAGGAATAACGCTCTCGAAACTTATAATGAATATTTCGAATACGAAGTTAAGCTTGATACAACTAATAATATCTATATAACGGGTCGCGGGGAGGTCGGCTCGGGATGGTATCAGTACGCTGTTCCTTTGTCTCAGTTTACAAGAACTATTAATAATCCGTCGCTGACTAATATTCAGTATATAAGAGTTTATTTGAAAGGTGTTACGCAAGCAGTAAGACTCGGAATGGTAGATTTTAATCTTGTCGGTAATCAATGGTTCAAGCCGGATAAAGTGGATACGACATATAATATTACAACCGTAAGTATCGAAGAAAATCCACAAATATATGAAAGTCCGGTTCCCGGAGATATATTAAGACAAACGGTAAGAAATATCACCGGTGTTAATACAAAATCAAATGAGCAGTCATTATCATTGGAAGTCAACAGTTTGTCGGGCGGGCAAATGAAGTTTGCGGTTAAAGATTTATTGAGTCAGACTCTCGATGTCTTCAATTATAAGTCTATGAAAATGTTTGTGAACGGAGATCCTTCTTTTAACTATACAAGTGAATCCGTTTATGACGTAACTATGATTATCCGCTTCGGTTCGGACACTAACAATTACTATGAATATCGTGCACCGGTTCACCCCGATGTGAGACCGGGTCAGCCGTGGAATAATCTTAATGAAGTGACTATTAATTTCGGTGATTTGACGAGTATTAAAATTGCGAGAGATTCAGTTAATCAGTTTGTTAATGTTCCCGTGCCAAACGGTCCGCCCGGTTCTTATTACAGGGTAAAAGGTAATCCTACATTAAGTTCTTTAAGACAGTTTTATCTCGGCGTTGAAAAAAATCAAAACTCCGTTAATCCTACTGCTACCGGAAGTGTCTGGTTTAACGAAATCAGAGTGTTGAAAGTAAATGACAACAACGGTTATGCATTTAACGTAAATGCAGGCTTGAGAATTGCGGATTTTGGAAATATAAATGTAAACTTCTCTAAAATTGACCCAAATTTTCACAGCGTGGATACAAGACAGGGCACCAGAAATACGGGACAAAACTGGGAGCTCAGCGGCACATTCAATATTCATAAAATTATAAATAATTCACTTGTGTCATTATTCGATGAGGACTGGAAAGATTTTATCAATTTGCCGGTTTCCTATAGACATAGCGAAAATCTGATAAAACCTCAATATTATCCCGGTACAGATATCGAACTGGATAAAGCAGCAGAACAAAGATACAGCCAGATCCTTGCAAAAACCGGGGACGAGGAATATGCAAGAAAAGTAGCAAATGATTTTAAAGCCGATGCACAGACACTTGGAGTAAGAGACGAATTTTCGCTTTCGGGTCTATCATTCAGGTTTCCATGGAGAAATTACGTCTTCGAAAATATATTGAACAGATTCAGTGTTTCGTTTTCTGCTTCGATTGACCAGTTCAGGGATGTTACATACAGAACTAAAAAGGATCAGGCATATACCGGTTCATTTAATTTTGATACGGACTTCGAGTTGATGGATAAATTTAATCTTGAACTGAATAAAATTGTCAATCTCGGCGATGAATATAATAACGCGAAGATTTATCTTTTTCTGCCGGTAATACCTCTCGTGCCTCTATTTTCCGATAATTTCAATGTTACTGCAGATTTTAACAGGACAAGAAATGAATCTTCCCAGAGATTATTGAATTTTAGTGACCCGACCGGTAGATTATTCAGGGCTAACAGGGGATTCAGTTTTAATTGGAAATTTATAGAAAATTGGATTATTGATGTTGTCGGCTCCTATAACTTGAGAATTGCATCGGATTTGACTCCTTTCGAGACTTATAACGACTCATCGAGAACACAAAGGCCTGAAAGCGAAGTGTTAAAGCAGATATTTTTCAATAATGCGATAATTAATTTCGGTAACGACCTGGATTATGTTCAGACAAACACCATAAACCCGAGATTTAATTTTCCTGTGTTAAATAAATTCTTTGATGTTAATCTGAATTATACGGTTACTTACGGCTGGCAGAATCCTAATACTACTGCAAATATAGGTTACAACGTTGGTTATTCCAATTCGATTACTGCAGGAGGTAATTTTAAAATCAAGGAAATTTTTAATTTGTTTGAAAGCACACAAAACAGATACAGTGGAGGTTACGAAAGAAAAAATACGGGATTTTCTCAGGCACAACAGAAATCTGAAATTGATGACGGTAATTCCCTGCAGGATATACTTAAAATATTCAGAACGCTGATTCCCGATAATATTAATCTGTCTTTTACCCAATCAAATACTCTCGGAAATCCGGGTGTGGAAGGCAAACCGGGATTTGTTAATTTCTGGATATTACCGTCAACACAGGAAAAATACGGACCATCAAGATTATATCAGATGGGCTTGAGTAATTATCCGGGTAAAAGAGCTCCAAACCTTGTCCTTACAGATATAAACAATCAAAATAATAATCTTTCTCTTTCAGCAAGTATTAATCCTATTCTTCCTTCTGCAATCAGGGTAACTCTTACTTTCAAAGAACTGTGGGGATTGAATAATACATCGTCTTATCTCACTTCTCCGGCCGGAGATCTTGGCAGCCCTACAAACAGAACCAGCAACCGAACAAAAGGGTATACGACTTTTCTTATGGGTGATATTGAAAAATTCAGGTATGAATCTTCAACCGACCCGAATGAAAATATTAATAATATTTCGGCTGCATTTAAGAAAAGCATAGTATCTATCCCGTTCCCTAACTGGAATATTACAATCTCCGGACTCGAAAGGTTTCCCTTGTTTGAAGAGTTTGCTACATCAATAACTCTCGAAAATAATTTTACTTCGGAATTTAAAGAATCATTTTCGCTTTCGACAAATAATATTGAAATTCCTTCCGGACAAACTATGACGCAATCGTTTAATCCGTTAATCGGAATTAATATCACATTCAAAGAATTATTTGGAGGAAGTCTGACGGGGTCTATCAGATATAATAAATCAAAAACAAACGAATTAAGACCGACAAGTAACTTGATTCAGACATCGGATGTTTACGACTGGTCGGCAAATCTGAATTATGCTAAAGCCGGCTTCGAAGTTCCGTTTTTTGGAATATCCTTAAAAAATGATATAGCATTTACGTTTACAATATCCAAAAACGTAACAAATCCGGTCGATTACAGGTTTATTGCGGGAAGCACCCAGCCGGAAAAACTTCCGGGTAACGGCTCATCGGTCCTTACCATTAATCCTTCCATACAGTATTCAATCAGTTCAAGAGTACAAATGCAGATTTTTTACAAATATATGAGAACCGAACCTACACTCGGTACCGTCACGACAGTTCCCCGAACTTCAAAAGAAGGTGGATTGAATTTCAGGATTTTGATTCAATAATATAACTTCATTTCTTTTTTATTCAATGTTTTAATACATCCCCGATAAGTTTATTCCTTCGAAAATAAACCTTATTAAATTCAGTTATATCAGATATTTTTTTGTAAAAAACTGAAAAATACTATTGTTTTTTAAATTCGTTATCATTACTTTTTAATAAATAGTGAATATGATTCACTTACTTATATCGGTCGAAACTATTCTGGACAAAGGTGGCCATTCGTTAGAATATTATATAAAAAAACCAGTGATTAAAAATTTATATTGGGTATTTAATATTAAAAACCTTTTTAAATAATTATAATTTAAACAACTTTTTTTTATAAACTTTAAATAAAAGAAAATGAAAACAAAGATATTTCTGATTTTGATTATCGTGGTAACTTTTTCTTTTCATTCTTATTCACAAACGGGATGGTATCATCTCTCTTCGGGAACCACGCAGCCGCTTAACAGTGTTTATTTTTTAAATTCGATGACCGGATTTGTTGTGGGTGACAGCGGGAAAATTTTAATGACTTATAACGGAGGTGTCAACTGGTATTTAAGACAATCTTATTCTGTAAGTAGCTTAAAAAGCATTCAGTTTACGAGTGCACAGACAGGTTATGTGGCGGACTTCGTTTCGCACGTTATTAAAACTACAGACGGAGGAATGAACTGGATGATTAACTTTGTTGGTATCGCAACATTCTATGGACAGTACTTTATAAATAATACGACTGGATATGTAGTTGGAGATTTTTCAGGAACTGCGAAAATTTTTAAAACAAGTGATGGGGGCGATAACTGGACAGACATTTCACCTTCTATAACAGGGTCAGCATGTTTGTATTCAATCTGTTTTTCGAATAGCAACATAGGATTTGCCGTTGGAACCGGAGGTTTAGTGCTTCGAACAACAAATGGGGGTAACTCATGGAACCAGAATTATATTACTACTACAGGACCGCTTATGTCTGTGTGTTTTGTTAATGACTCGACCGGATATATTGCAGGAGAAGCGATATGGAAAACAACAAGTTACGGTGTCAACTGGACTTTACAGCAAACAGTGACTTCTCAATTAAATTCAATAAAATTTATTAATGCTAATACCGGTTATTGCGTTGGACAGGATATTTATAAGACAACTAATGGAGGTAATAACTGGTTTACTCAAACATATCAGTCTCCGTCTTTTCTTATGAAGAGTGTATTTCCAGTAAATTTTGATACTGCGTATATTTGCGGTTATAACGGGAAAATACTTAAAGCCATAAGAGGTGGAAATGTAATCGGTGTCAATAAAATATCTTCAGGAATCCCTAATGATTATTGTCTTTCGCAGAATTATCCCAACCCGTTTAATCCTGAAACAATAATTAAATTTTCTGTTCCAGAAACAAAATTGATAACTTTAAAGGTTTTCGATATTCTCGGGCGGGAAGTCGAAACTATTATTAATCAGACATTACAACCGGGTACCTACGAAGTGACATTCAATGGAAATTATCTTTCAAGCGGAATATATTATTACAGATTAATAACGGATAATTATATTGAGACTAAAAGAATGACGTTGGTTAAATAAGAATTTTTTAGAAATAAAAATATACAGTGTTTAGTAAACTAAAATCAAAAAATTTGAGAAAAATATTTTTTCTGATGCTTGCATTTGTGATTAACACTTGTGTGTATTCGCAGTGGTCTCAGCAGTCAAATCCGACTGCTGAAGAACTTTACACCATACATTTTGTTAATCACAGCACTGCTTACATAGCCGGAAGCAACGGAACAATTTTAAAATCGACAAATGCGGGAGAAAACTGGGAAAGTCAGGTTTCGAATACATCATTGCCTCTGATGGGTGTCGGATTTATAAATCTTAATACAGGTTATTTAATCGGGGGGAATATTCAACAAGCAGGATACCCCGGAATTATAATAAAAACAACTAACGGCGGTCTGAACTGGATTGCTAAACATTCGGCAAATGGCACTGCTTTTCGGCAGGGATTGCATTTTATCAATCCGAATACTGGATTTGCTGCCGGATGGAGTAACAATACTGTTCCTGTTTATAAAACTACTAATGCAGGCGAAAATTGGACTCCCGTTACAATAAATAATATCTACGGAATAGATAATTTTTGTTTTGTCGATGAAAATATCGGATGGGCTGTAGGTTGGGGATTGACACCTCCGATGCTGTATGTCTTAAAAACTACGGACGGTGGAGAAAACTGGAATATCAATAATACGTTTACTCAGTACGGGGAATTCTTTTCTATCTGTTTTGTCAACTCTAATACCGGTTGGATTGCAGGACATAATCATAATCCCTGGAGAAGTTTAATACTTAAAACAACTAACGGCGGATTTGAATGGTTCGAACAATTCCACAATCATTCTATGACAACTGTAATTCTGTATAATATGTATTTTGCAAATGAAAATACGGGCCGGATGGTCGGTGATGCAGGAATTATTATAAAAACAACAAATGCAGGTGAAAATTGGGGAGCTCAGCAAAATCCGTATCTTGGAAATGGCGGACTGTGGTCGGTTCATTTTTTCGGAATTGATACAGGATGGACTGTTAGTGAAACAGGAAGAGTATTACATACGGTAAACGGAGGCGGACCGGTTGCTGTTAAGAGTGTTTCATCGATAATGCCTGATGGATATAAACTCGAGCAAAATTACCCCAATCCGTTTAATCCCTTTACTAATATAAAATTTTCTATTCCGGAAAACGTCTTGGTTACACTTAAGATTTTCGACCTTCTCGGTAAAGAAATTGCTGTTTTGCTTAATGAAAAACTGTCTTCCGGTACTTATGAAATAACTTTCGACGGAAGCGACCTGACAAGCGGTGTATACTTATATCAACTTGCAGCAGGCAGTTATAAAGAAACAAATAGAATGATTTTAATCAAATAAGAATTCAGCAAGATAAATCATTTTTTTGAATAAATTCAATTTCAAATATATGAAAACAAAAATTATAAATCTCGCAATTGTTTTTATTCTTAATTTTTTATTTCTGGTGCTGAATTGTTTTAGCCAGTGGGGAACGGATGTTCGCCTGACTAATAATTCTGCACAATCTTTTACGTTTTATAATAATCAATTCTGTGTTGCTGCAGTCGTAGATATTGTACATATTGTATGGTTTGACCAGAGAGAAGGCAATGATGAAATTTTCTATAAACGTTCGTCTGACGGAGGTTTGACTTGGGGAATAGATACCCGTTTAACGAATAATCCGGCTGTATCTTGGTATCCTTCTATTGCAGCCTTCGGGTCAAATGTTCATATAGTATGGGAAGATGACAGGCATGGATACAGGGAAATATATTATATACATTCTTCGGATGCTGGTTTATCTTGGTTTACCGAAACAAGATTAACAAATAATCCGCTGCATTCAACGAGTGCTGCAGTCGAGGTATTTGAATCTAATATTTACGTTGTATGGCATGACTTTAGTGATGGAAATCCGGAGATTTATTTCAAACGCTCTACAGACGGAGGATTTAATTGGGATCCCGAGTTACGTCTTACTAATGATTCTGCATCTTCTTATAATCCATCAATATCAGTAGCAGGTTCGACAATTCACTTGACATGGTACGATAACCGTGACGGAAATGATGAAATCTATTATAAACGCTCCACAAATGGGGGAATAAGCTGGGGAAATGATACAAGATTAACAAATAATTCATCTTTTTCTATGTATCCCTGTATATCTGCACTTGGAGCAAATATCTGCATAACATGGCAGGATTTCAGAGACGGGAATAGAGAAATTTATTTTATTCGCTCGACTAATGACGGGATAAACTGGTGGACTGAGACAAGATTGACTGTTAATAGTGCCGAATCTTATATGCCTTCAATTATTCAATCGGGACCGAATATACATATTGTGTGGTATGACGGTCGTGATGGAAATTATGAAATTTATTATAAGAATTCTACTAATGCAGGAGTAAATTGGAATACGGATACAAGGTTAACAGATAACTCAAGTTATTCCTGGTATTCTTCAATAGCTTTGTTCGGGACAGCACTGTATGTTGTCTGGACTGATAATCGTGACGGTAACTGGGAAGTATATTTTAAAAATAATCCAACAGGTAATATCATGTTTGTAAATAAAACATCATCGGAACTGCCTGTAAAATATCAACTTTTCCAGAATTATCCCAACCCGTTTAATCCGGTTACAACTATCTGTTTCCAGTGTCCTGTATCAGGTAACGTTTCACTAAAAATTTTCGACATTCTCGGAAAAGAAGTTGCAACTCTCGTAAATGAAAGTCTTCAGCCCGGCACTTATGAAGTTAATTTTGACGGATGCAACCTGACAAGCGGCGTTTATTTTTATCGTCTGCAGACAAAAGATTATATTGAGACTAAGCGAATGACATTGGTAAAATAAATTATTAGAAGTACAGTAATAGATTTAATAATTTTGTTAAATAATCTAAATATTTAAAAAAATATTTTTAAATTATTTCTTTAAGTAATATGGGAGGTATTCATATGAAAACTCTAAACATTCTTTTATTTTTTATCTTTATTATAAGCGTAAATGTTTATTCTCAGCTTTTATTCAGAAGCGGGATGTTCTTTCATCATTCTACGGGATTATGTATCTGGGGACCTAACGGAAGTACCACAAGTGTACCTCAGCAAATGACTATCTATAATAATAGTCATGGTTATACAGGGACTAATGCAGTTACAATGAATGAAATTTGGTTTCCCGCCGAAGACGATAATGAATGGTGCAGATGGCACAGGATATTTGAAAATCAGGATACAGCAGCTAATATTCAACCTTATTATGCAGGGAATAGAATCATGGTCATAAAATCTTGCTTTCCTTCTTCCAACATTGAAGCAATCGGTGAACCGTCCGATACTCTGTATCCGGATTACAAAACTATCTTTAACTACAAATGGCACTGGAGACATATAATAAACGTAATGAAAACTCATCCGCAAAATTTCTTTGTAATCTGGACGAATGCACCTCTTGTTCCGAATCAAACAACAACGCAGGAAGCTTTGTATTCTCACTATTTCTGTAAGTGGGCGAAAGATACTCTGGCTAACGGACTTGACCCGGTATTTGGTCCTTTTCCACCAAACGTTTATGTCTTTGACTTTTTCCATAAACTCGTTGGTGCTGATTATATGTTGCTCTTGATGTATGCAACAAGTTCGGATGACAGTCATCCCAATGCTGCCGCAACACAACTTGTGGCTCCGCAATTTGTTAATGAGATTTTTAATGCTTCGATTGCTTATGAATTTATCTACGGGATAAAAAAAGTCGGCAGTCAGGTATCTCATTTTGAATTATACCAAAACTATCCTAATCCCTTTAATCCGGTAACAAGGATTAACTTTGATATTCCAAAAAATGAATACGTAACTTTAAAAATATTCGACATTCTCGGGAAAGAAGTAACAATACTTGTGGACGAACCACTTACACCCGGAAAATATGAAGTCAAATTCGACGGAAGCGGATTATCCAGCGGAATGTATTTCTATAAATTAGTTGCCGGCACCTTTAATGAAACAAAGCGTATGATTTTACTCAAATAAAGTAATTCCTTTGGCAAAATATTCTTTCGATTCTAAATTAATAAATTAAAAAAATATGAAAAAGAAAATTTTATTGTTCGCAATTCCGATTTTTATTTTGTGTTCTTTATTTTTTACGATGCAACTCGAAATACGGCAAAGTTCTTTACTACCTAATGTTAACATACTAAAAGAATCAGGTAAGGAAAACGAACAGAATTTTCAAAACTCGATACCAGTCGTCAGCAACATACAAACAACCTTAATGCCTTTAATAAATGCCGTAAAGATAACCTACGATTTATACGATGCCGATTCAGACCCGATGAGAGTAACGTTGAGGATTTCTAATGACAGCGGAAAGACTTTTCTATATCTTTGCGATTCTGTCACGGGTGATGTCGGTTATCCTGTTTATTCGGGGTATCAAAAACAGATTTACTGGTACTTTACAACTACTCCTGTGATGCTAAAGGCAAAAATAATTGCCGACGATATGCAGCCGATGGATATTTCTGGTATTGTGAATCAGATTGACAGTAATAAACTAAAAGAAAATCTTCTGTTTATAGAAGGAATCAGACACAGGACTGCAGGAGTGCAGCAGCTTCAGAGAGTAAAAGACTCTATTTACGCAAGATTTTTAAGATACAACCTTCAAACATCTATTCAGAATTTTAATTACTCGGGTTATAATGCACAGAATTTTATCGGCAGATTACCCGGAACAATTTATGAAGATACAACATATATTATTGACGGTCATTTTGAAACAGTAAGCATTAGTCCCGGTGCCGATGATAACGGAACTGCTGTAGCGGCGTTTCTTGAAATTGCAAGAATTCTTTCGAATTACAATTTCAGAAACACAATTAAATTTATCGGATTTGACCTTGAAGAATCGGGATTAGTCGGCAGTCAAAAATATGTTGCCGAAGGAATTCCTTTCTACGAAAAAATTGCAGGTGTATATAATTTTGAAATGATAGGATATTATTGCGATACTCCCAATTGTCAGTCAATGCCGACTGGATTCTGTACATTATTTCCTGACCTTTGCGATAGTGCCAATGCACAGCAAAATAAAGGAAATTTCATACTCAATACCGCAAATGTGTATTCCAATTCTTTAAGATATCATTTTGACAGCTGTGCCAGATTATATGTACCTCAACTACGTGTGCTGTCGCTTTCAACACCGGGTAACGGACAAACAACCCCGTTTTTAAGAAGAAGCGATCATGCCCCGTTCTGGGATGCCGGATACAAAGCATTAATGCTTACCGACGGAGCAGAATACAGAAATTATAATTATCATACTCCTGGTGATACAGTAGGAACTCTGAACATCCGGTTTATGACAAATGTGGTAAAGGCAACCGTTGCTTCGGTTATAAACATTGCAGGTGTCCGGCACAGCGGATTTGGAATCAGTGATTTTTTTACAGTCGGTATTAATATAATTAATACTGAGATTCCCTATAAATTTGAATTATTCCAAAACTATCCGAATCCGTTTAATCCAACGACAAATATCAGATTCAGCATTCCTATAGATTCCCGCTTTCTCGGGAATTATAATGTCATATTAAAAGTGTATGACATCCTCGGGAAAGAAGTAACAACACTTGTGAACGAATCACTTACACCCGGAACATATGAAGTTAAATTCGACGGAAGCGGATTATCCAGCGGTGTTTATTTTTATCAGTTGAATACTTCAGATTTTAAAGATGTAAAATCAATGTTATTAATTAAATAAATTAAAAATATTATGAGAAAGATAATCTTTTTCTCATTTGTATTTATTTTTAATTTCTTGCCTTCAGGTTCATTTTTAATTTTTAATTGTTACAGCCAGTGGTTTTTGCAGAATCCTTATCCTCAGCCAAACCCGCTCCTGAAAGTTCAGACGGTTACTCAGGAAATTGTATATGCGTGCGGGGGAGGAAAGACACTGATAAAATCGACTAACAGCGGAAGCAACTGGATTGTACTGTCGCAGTTTATTCCCGATTGGAATTATCCCTTAACAAGCAATGTAAATTCGTTAAGTTTTATAGATACGGATACCGGTTTTGTTTGCGGAAGTAAAGGAAAAATCTTAAAAACAGAAAACGGGGGTTACAATTGGATTATGCTGGAAACGGGATTGACTACGGATTTGTATTCTGTTTTTTTCGTTAATCAATTTACCGGCTATGCTTCGGGAATGAGCGGAATAATAATTAAAACGACCAACGGCGGAATTAACTGGATAACTCAAACCGGCGGAGGAACAGCGTCGCTTCTGTCATTGTATTTTACGGATGCAATTAACGGATGGATATGCGGGACACTGCTGTCGGGAAATATTCTGAAAACAACTGACGGCGGTAACAACTGGATTCCTTATCCCTGCGGTGTTTCGATGCCTTTAAATTGTATTTATTTTATTTCTTTCGATACGGGATGGGCAGCCGGCGGCGGAGGAAATATAATAAAAACTACAAACGGCGGAATTAACTGGTTTAACTTGCCGAGTCAGACAATAGCAGATTTTATTTCAGTCCATTTTCCGACGAACGAAACCGGATATGTCTGCGGCGGAAACGAAGGATGTAATGTTTTAAAAACTACAAACAGCGGAAATAACTGGTTTCATATTACTCAGAATATTCCTTATTGTACAAACCTCCGAAGTATATCGTTTGTGAATTCACTTACCGGCTGGATTACAGGATACGAAGGAAAAATTTTTAAGACAACCGACGGAGGTAATAGTTTCATTCAGCAATCTTCGGGATTGACATATACTTTGTACTCGATTGGATTTGTATCTCCCGATATCGGGTGGGCAGTAGGGAATGTTTTGACTGTTTTGAAAACTACAAACGGAGGGGATGTCTGGTTTCAGCAACCGGTTCCCTTCAATCCAAATTTCGATAATGTATTTTTTGTTTCACAGCATACCGGCTGGGTAACGGGTAAAACAATTTCAGGTGATACGGGTTACATTATTAAAACGACCGATGGAGGAAATTTGTGGGAAAGCAAATACAGGATTTATAATTACAATCTGAAATCGGTTTTTTTTATATCGAACGACACAGGTTGGGTAGCGGGATACAAAAGCATACCGCCGAGAACCGGAATTATTTTAAACACAACGAACGGCGGTAATAACTGGGTTATACAGTATAATGTCATATCGGATACTGCTTCGCTGGAAGACATCTTTTTTGTCTCGAACACAACAGGTTGGAGCGTAGGATGGTGGGACAGAATTTTGAAAACGACAAACGGCGGACAGAACTGAATCCTTCAGACAAAAGTAACTAATAATGTTTATCTTACGTCGCTTTCATTTTGCAGTCAGTATACGGGTTACATCGGCGGGTGGTACAGAACGGTTTTAAAAACAACGAACGGCGGAGCAAACTGGATAAACTTATCCGGTAATATACCTAATCTCGGAACGATGAATTTTCAGGATGTTTCATTTCCTGCGGCGGAAACAGGCTGGGCAACAGGAAATAATAAAATAGTCTGCACGACGAACGGAGGGGAAAATTGGACTGACCAATCAACAGGAAATTCGACAGTCCACAATGCTTTTTATTTTATCAATGCTTTAACAGGTTGGGTTTGCGGAAGTACAGGAACAATTTTCAAAACAACTAACGGGGGAATGACGTTTATTCCTTCAATTGTCAATACAACCATCCCTCAGAAATATTTATTATTCCAAAACTACCCTAATCCATTTAATCCGCTAACAACAATCGGATTTCAATGTTCGGAATTCAAAGAAGTATCGTTGAAGGTCTATGACATTCTCGGTAGAGAAATTGCTGTGCTTGTGAACGAGCCGCTTGCACCCGGGACGTATGAAGTTAAATTCGACGGAAGCCGAATTTCATCAGGTATGTATTTCTACCGTCTGCATACAAATAACTATACTGAAACTAAGAAAATGTCATTACTGAAATGAGAAACATGACTTTAGTTTGCAGTGAAGCGGAAATCCCTGCTTATCCTGAACCCGATACATCGGTAGGAATTCATAGGGACAAAAAAGAATAATTCTGATAAAGTGAAACTATTTAAAAAATTGTTTTCAATAATATGAAAAAAATGATTTTATAAAAACATAAATGGTACTGAATTTATGCATTGTTTTATTAAATTAATATATATTAACTTTTTTTGTGAAAAAAATTATTATTAATATTGTATCTTATACATTTGTATTAACATTTTTCATATCCTCACTTTCCATTTCTCAGATTAACAATGTATGGACTGTAACTGAAAGTCATTCGAGCAGTATGGAATGCGACCAAATATCGAATCATTCTTGTAATGATAATTACGGGAACTATTATTTCACAGGACATACAACTACAGCTGATGGCAGGAGAAATTTATTCATAGCTAAATGTTCCGAAAAAGGTGTATTAATATGGTTGAAGAAATATAATTTTACAAATAATACTGAAGGAAAGTTTATTAAAATTGATAAACTCGGAAACATTGTTGTAGTTGCAGATTGTTATAACGGAGGTACTTATTCTGGTATTCTTTTTGCCACATTTTCTTGTTATGGTGAATTGTTATTTAAATATGTTCATTCTACTTCTTATTTAGTGAAATACTATGTAGACAATTATTGCAATTTGTCAGGAGTTTATCGACAAGGAGAAAATCATAGAATTTTTAAAATTATAAACGGAATTGGTCTCTCGTTTTCAAAAGTGGTTGGTATTGCTTCTTCGGCCACTATTATATCGATTAATCAAGACTACAATAATAATACTTATGTTCTTTTTTCAGCAAATAATATGTTTAACATTAATAAATACGACATATATGGAAATAATTTATGGACTAAAACTTATCAGGCTTCTGCTTCTGCAATTAGTACTCCTGCAGTATTGACAGCAGATTCAGCAAATAATATTTATGTATCAGGATACAATTTGGAAAATTCACAATATTCTATTTCAAATCTCAAGTATTCTCAGGATGGCACCCTCCTATGGGATTATTCAGCTAATCTCTTAAACGGTAAAAAACTAATCCCATCTAAAATATCTTTAGTGTACAACGGAAATATTCTTATTTCTGGGAATGCTCTAATAGATTCATCTAATACAGGTAATTATGTTTATAAATATGATACTGCAGGTTACGCGTTGGATACTATCATTTACACTTCCGAACAGAATTCTATTCTTATTTTTTCGGATTTTGCATTGGACACACTATCGAATTTGTTAATTTATAGTAAAATTAAAATTTCAGGGACAGAAACTCCCGTCACAATTAAATTTAATCAAGCCGGTGATTTTCTTTGGGAAAAAAGGTATGACGAATATTCAGCAAATAATGTTAAATGCGGAAATCTAATTATAGATGAATACAATAATGCATCTTTAATTGTTAGTAAAAATGATTTACTAACAAAATACGATGCAAGTATCTTGATTTTTAATATTGAGAATGGAAATGTTGTAAACAAATATACATATTCTGAAAAATCCGGATATATCGAAGAAGGTAAAATTATTATCACTGGTGAAGATGATAATATTTATGTTCTAGCCAATGCTTCTTTATCAAGTAACAGAACTTATCTCTATAAATATAATCCAAACGGAGTAAAAATATTTGAAAAAATGATATGTTCTGATAATCAAGGATTTCGTAAATCGATTGTTTACAATTCAATTACAAAGAAAATATATGTAGGCGACTACAACGGAATAACAAGAATAGATACTTCAGGAAATATGCAGGTAATATGGTCGCAATCTCCCTATTCGATTACAATAGATAAAGCGGGACATTTATATGGTGTATTCACATCATCTTATAATTTTGTTTTGACTAAATTTAACTCGTTCTCGCCTAATCATGATACGTTATGGACTAAGTGTTTATATGGTTACTCAACTTCTTATTATAATTTAAGATATTCTGCATTGGATGTAATTGCGGCAAATAATGGATTTATTTACTGTGTTGCTAAGTACAGATATTACGGTGGTTATTCAGTTTATTTTGATTATCATAAATTTACTGTCGCGACATTTGATACTACTACCGATTTTCGGAATCCTTTGTACACTGATTTAATTGATTTAACCGATAAAAATTCAGTTTATAGTAAATTTGTTGTGGATTCGACAGGCTTTAATGTATATTTGTTATATTCTGATGATGTTACAAATTACGGAGGAAAAATATACATTGCAAAAATTGTTGGTGGATGTTTATCATGGATAAGGAATTATTTAGGCTACGGTAATTCAAACGGTAACCCGAGTGATATTATCTTAGATAAATTTCATAATGTATTGGTTACGGGAAGTAATTCATCAGCATCTAAAGAAGATGTTGTTTTATTAAAATATGACCCTTCGGGAAATTTGATTTTTAACAGAATTTACAATGGTTCCAGTAATGACAACGATGCTGGTAATAAATTATTCATTGATTCGACTAATAACATTTACATCGCAGGATATTCTTCCGTTCCGGGTGGTTATAAAAAGTCATTGATTTTGAAATATTCATCGGATGGTAATTTATTATGGAATTACAGATTTTCATTCTTGGAAGCAAGTGATGATTGGTTTAATGACTTAATTATTAAGAATGACAGATACCTTTATGTTACAGGAAATGCTTATCTCGGTGAAGGAGTTCATAAAATTATTACTTTAAAGTATGATACTTATGGCGGTATGTTAACTGAAAATCCATCCTTTAATATGAATTTTCTTGGACAGAATTATCCAAATCCTTTTAATCCGGTAACTAATATACCGTTTTCGATTTCAAAATCCGGAACAGTGAAAATAGAATTATTCGATATAACTGGAAGATTGATTAAAACGATTACTAATCAGTATTATAACAAAGGTAATTATATTTTACAATGTTCATTTTCGGATTTGAATCTGTCAAGCGGTGTCTATATTTATAAAATCAATGCGGCGGATTTCTGCTGTTCTAAACATTTAATTTATATTAAGTGAAAATTATTATATCATATATATTTCTGTTTTTATTATTCAATAACGCTGCTGCTCAATTTAATTGGTATAGAATATTTTCAAACCAGTTGTTCGGTATAGAAACTGCATCAAGTATTGAATATAAGTTTGTAAACAATAAGAAAATAATTTTCAGGTTAAATCCCGGTTACTACAATTCGGTTGGGAGTAATTATTATGCTTTGGAAAAAAATGCACTTTCGGTTTTTATTCCATTTAATAGTTTTATTAACGGACATTGGGTATATTGGGTAGTTGGAGGAAATTCGGGACAATCTTATAAGGATGTTTCTGCTTATCAGATTTCACCTTTTGATTCGAATTTTGTTATACGTTGCAAAAATGAGGCTGCAAATTATCAAGTATTTTACACTACTAAAATTACTTATAACGGTGGTGATTCCAGTGTACAGGTGATTGTTGTTCCCAACGGAATTAGTATTACAAGTTTTTTGATAAGTAATTTTTCGGATTCGGTTCTTTTTGCAGTAGATGCAAATAAAACCCTGTATAAATCTACCGATAGGGGAATTAACTGGGACTTGATTAATGTAATTCCTTCATTATCGAACGGAAGTCTTAAATATAATAAGTATAGGGATGGTTCATTTTTTATCTTTGGTTCAAGTTTATATATGAGTACAAATAATGGTGCATCTTTTATTAACTTAAATCTTAACAATATAAGTGATATAGCATTCTCGCCTACGGATAGCTCTATATGGGCATTTAATAATTACGACATTTATAAATCAACGAACTTTGGTTTGAATTGGACATTTATAAATAGTCTTTTTGGTGTTTCTTCTCTTGAAATTAATCCTGATAACCATTTAGATGTTTATATCGGAAGTGTTAACGGATTGAATCGTTCGATTGACGGAGGCTATAATATAAACGTATATAACAATACATTTTCACCCAGCAGAAGAGTAATACATATTTGCAAAGACAAAAACTCGGGAGATACTGTTTGGGTAGTTACCGAAGAAGCAATATATAAAGTCTGGGGAAGTTATGTGCTTCCCGTTAATAAGATTTCTGCAAAGATTCCCGATGATTACAAATTATTTCAAAACTACCCTAATCCATTTAATCCGCTTACAACAATCGGATTTCAATGTTCTGAATTCAAAGAAGTATCGTTGAAGGTCTATGACATTCTCGGTAGAGAAATTGCTGTGCTTGTGAACGAGCCTCTTGCACCCGGGATGTATGAAGTTAAATTCGACGGAAGCCGAATTTCATCAGGTATGTATTTCTACCGTCTGAAAACCGCTGATTTCATAGAGACAAAAAAAATGATTCTCCTAAAATAATATTTTGGAAAAGTTATCTTATATTCTGTTGTTCATTCTGCTTCTTGCAGGATGTAAAGGTGATAATCCCGTTGCACCTGTCTATACTTACCAGCCTATATGGTCGCAGCCGGGATATAATGCAAGGAATACTTCCAATCCGTATGCAACAAAAACAATAATGAATCCCGTCCTTAACGGTGTTGAAGAATGGACTTTTACTTTTCAGGGAACAAACTTCAGCGATGGAAGTCAATTTTGTGTAGATTCCAGAGGATTTATTTATTATTTACATCAGGATTATGATTCTCCTGCATTATATAAATTTTCTGCGAAGGGTGAGGTCGTCTGGAAAAAAGATAGTTTAATTCAATGGAACTATTGCGGAATAAGTCTTAATTCTGATGAATCGAGGATATATGTAGTAGCGTTTAAGGGACAATCCGGAGATAAGCTTTATTGCATCGATTCAGCCGGCAATGAAATCTGGTCGCTTCCAAATGGTACACCGTGTAAACCAGCGATTGGTAAAAACGGTACTTTATATTTATATCATAACTCCATATTATCGGCTGTTTCACCGGATGGAAATATTCTCTGGCAAAATCCTTCGATTTTAATTCTCTACGGTGTAAGCCCATTAGCTCTCGATAAAGAAGATAATATTTATACTATTTCGTATTACCATAATATCGTGAAATTAGATAAATATGGTACAATAATCTGGAGCTATAACATAAATGATAGGTCGGCAGGAATTGTAATAGACGGTTATGGAAATATTTATTTCAACGGCTGGAATAAAAATACAATGTTTTGTTTGAATTCCGATGGAAATCTGAAATGGACAAAGTCTAATGCGAATGGATTCAGCACACCGGTAATAACAAGCGATAATAAAATCTTGCTGTCACAAAGTAAATATATTACAGCATTCGATACAGCCGGAACAGAATTATGGAAAACACAAGCATTCAATACGTCGTATGCAGCTGAAGGAATTATGCTCGATGATTTCGATAATGTATATTATTTAGGTGATTGTTTTCCCATTCGTGCGGGTTCGATTTCGGCTGATGGTATTAATAGGTGGGAATATAATTCTGCGGATATGTGGGGCACGTTGCCGCCGCCTGTACTTATTCCTCAGGGAAAATTTCTCTTTGCCCCCAAACGTGCAGGAAAAATCCGGGCTCTGAATTAATTAAAAATTAATTTAGGAACTGCACATTGTTATAGCAATTTCAAATTAATTCGGTGTTGTAAAGAAAGTTAATAAACAATTCCGTTCTGTCATTCCCGCAAGTAAAAGCAATAAAACAGTCGAATCTTCCCATACAAAAAAATAATTGTATAAAGCTGAAATCTGTAAAAAGAATAAATTACTTTAATGGAAGCGGAACAATTTATTTTGTTAACGGAACAAATTTTTTTGAAAGCGAAATAAAACAATCGGTAAAAGGAACGGAGCGATACCAGGATGCCGTACGTAGAGTGATTCAGCGGAAGCGACGCAGGAAAAACCGCACACTGCTGGCTTCGCAAAGTAAACACACGCGGAGAACCAGGACCCCGGAGCGAGACAATCAGCGTAACTATCAGCGTCCTCTGAGAACTGTCAGATAATGTTTATCACCAGTGGTTATTCCCAGGTGCAAGATAATCAGCGTAATCATAAGTGTCCCCTGAGCTATTGCACACATCACAATCAACACACACAAACGGGAGCCCTCCTCCCGTTTGTGATTTATATTTATTCATCGCTTTTCAAAAATGCAAGCAGAAAAATTCTAAAAAACGTTTGAATATTAAAATTAAAATCATTAATTTGTATTTGTCAGTAAAAATAGATATTGAATAAGACATAATGCCAGAAGTTAACTTTATGTTATTATAATATTGAGATATGTATTTATTTAAAAAAATATTTTTAAAAAATAATATTCAAATTATAAATGACAAAAAAAAGAATACAAATTCCACAAACAATCCAATCTGAATTATTATACAAGAACAGGCATACCTGTTGTATTTGTAGAAATAATAGGAATGATGCTCAGGTACATCACATTGACAAAGATCCTTCGAATAATGATTATTCTAATTTAGCGGTATTATGCATTAATTGTCATAGTAGCGTAATGAAAAGTGGTGGATTAGGAAAAATTTTCAAAAAAGATGAAATTGTGAAATACAAAGAGGATTGGGAAAAATATTGTAAGGACAACCCAATAATATTTAAAAAGAAAAAAAAGGGTATGAAAAAGGAAATAAACAACAAATTAGATTTTTATATTTTATTTTCTTGTGAATTAAAAGATATGATATCTAAATTAGAATATTTTATCGAAGCTGCTATTCCATATTGTAATAAAACAGAAAAAGAAAAATACTGGAATGAAGGTAATAAAATATTATATGATTTTGAAACCTTATATGAAAAATATAGAATATTTTCTAATTTAAGATTAGATGATAAAATGAAAATTTTATTTAATAATTTAAAAGAAGCAATAAAACAATCAAGTTATTCGCAAATACATTATTCAAGTTTTGATAAAAATAATGACTATAAACATTGGGCAAAAGCAGTTGAATTAAGTGATAATGCTTCAAAACTAATTAGCATAACTTATAAAATAAGGAATGAAATTATAGATGAAATTAGAAATGTATTAAAATAATTATTATAATGAAAAAAAATTTTTAAATATTAAGATGATATTTTGATTTAATTGCGAAAACATATTATAAATAGAAGAACAAAAGGAAAATTCATATTTTGGGATAAATATACATTGGATGATGTATACTGTGATTACGAATATGATTTATATTCTAATCACAATATGAACGGCATAATAGAATTTGATGGTTTAAGTAAAGATATCTATGATGATTTTATGAAAGATATTAACCCTTGCAAATTTATAGGTAATGACGGAGTTTATATCGAGGGCTCAATATTCTCATTACCTCTTGGGCATGGGAAAATAAAGTTTCAAATTGAAATTATAAAAGAGTATTATTCTTATAGCAATGAAGAACCTGATGAAATTGAAATATCTTATTATGTCCCATATATTACTCCATTAAGTAGAGAAATATCCAGAAATACAGATAATACAAAGAAAGTTTTGTTTTCATTTAAAAAAGATGAATTTACTATTGTAACAGATTGCAAAGAGATTATTTTTAATGAAGTAGTGAATTTAGTGAAATATGATGAACCTGATTATATTTTTAATAGATTAATGTATCCAAAATTGTTGTTAAAAATTAATAAAGACGAGGATATAAATAAAATAATAGATAATAATTTTGCTCTTATACAAAAACTTATGCTTATAATTTCATTTTTATTGTTTAATAGGATTAATACATTTGGATATAAAGTAAAAGTATTTGGAAGAAATAAATTAATATCTCAATTAAAATATCGAAATGCAGCTCAGAAAAGTAGTGAAGATTATACTTCAAATATTGGATATAAATTTGAAAAGTATTTTACAAGTGAAAATATCTCAAAATTATTGAATTCATATTTGCATTTAGATAATTCAAAACTTGAAAAATTAGAAAGGATTTTGTATTCATTTATTTCTATATCAGAGCAGAAAATATTTGGACCAAAATTTTCAAGTACATATTTTTTACTAGCTGCTATTTCAAAAATTATTATGCAACCTAAAAATTATTCCAAAGATGAAGAGTGCATAAAACTTGCTTCTGAAAAAGTTAATATTGATATTAAAAGAATTAATTTTGAAATTTCTCCTAAACGTCTGAAAAAGAATAATAGCAAATGTGAATGGCTAATAACAGAATACAGACATGAACTTACTCATTTTAATTTCGAGAAATATGATATTAAAATATTATTACATGAATATAATAAAATGATGTATCTATTAAGGAAATTAATAATATTTTATTTTGAACCGAGCTTGGTAGATTTTCCGTATCCAAACAACAGATATGATATAGTCTTATTAAAATAATATATTTATAATTAAATTATTATGACATCATATTAGTTAAAAACAAAGACGATTTATTGCGGGGATAATATGAAAATGCTGAATGATATTCCCGATAAGAGCAAGATTTGTGCAACATTGACTCGCCGTTTAATTCAAATCGGAATTATGAGGTCTTCTGGGGAGACGTCGCTGAGAAGCGGGCATTCGAAGACAGGTTCGGAAATGCGGAAGCAAAATCAGCATTAAATAAATTAATTAATAAAAAGAACAAAATATAACTATAATAAATTATGGAAAAAATAGATTTAGAATGGATTATCTCAAGTGAAAATAATTTAACTGATAAAGCTGATTCAAACTTTGGAAATGTTTATGCTTTATGTAAAGATTTATTAATGCATATTCAATGTATTAAAAGCATTTCTAGAGATAATGAAGTATCTCGCTATTTTGGTGCTCAGATTTTAAAAAATTTTTATTTAGCTGTATTATGTGCAATAAGAAGGCATACAAATCATACATTTTTTTCTTTACGACAAGTAATTGAAAGTATTTCCTTATTTGTTTATTCAATGAGTTTTCAAAAAATTAATGATTATAATATTATTATGGAAAATGAACAAATTATCGATTATGATATAAAAATTTTGCGAAAATCTTATGATTTTATCAAAACTAAATATCCAATATTTTCTCGTGATTTAGAAATATATAAAAATATGATAAATTATTATTATTCACATCCAAATATTTTTTCTTCACAGTATAATAGTACTATTATAGATGATAAAGTAAAAGTTTTAATTTTTGATAGTTATTATGATGATTACATCAAGAAAGTTTTACTGACTATTAATGAAATAATTATTTTATCACTTAAAATTTACAAAAAGCTTGAAGAAGACTTTAAAATATATACTTTAGAAGAAAATTTTGAACTGAAGTTAAAAGAATTAGAAGCACGTCATGAAATTATTAAAGAAGAAATATTAAATCAAATTAAACTAAACGAAAGAGCAAATTTTGATAAGATTGATGATATTATTAATAAATGTAAGGAAAAATATAAAGACCTATTAAACGACAATTATGATTAAAATAACCTCTTATCAATTAAAAACAAATTTCCCGATTCATCGGGACGATGAGAGTATTAACATTTGCTACATTCAAAAATTTTCCAAAAATCTGAAAATTGAGAAACTATTACTGAATTAATTATTTCTTTTAAAATAACTAACTTTACTATATATTTTCAAAATTGAATACAAAACATAAAATAATTAACGGTGATAGCAGAAAAATGAGGATAATCCCTGATGAATCTGTACATCTTATAATAACATCCCCACCTTACTGGCAGTTAAAAGACTATGGTTCAGAAAATCAAATCGGCTTTAATGATAGTTATGAAAATTATATCAATAATTTAAATCTTGTATGGAAAGAATGTTATCGTATATTACATAAAGGATGCCGGCTTTGTGTAAATATTGGTGACCAGTTTGCAAGAGCGGTATATTACGGAAGGTATAAAGTAATTCCAATTCGGGAAGAGATTATAAAATTTTGTGAGATTATCGGATTCGATTATATGGGGGCAATTATCTGGCAAAAAGTTACTACATCTAATACTACCGGTGGTGGACTTCAAATGGGTTCTTATCCTTATCCCCGAAATGGTATCCTGAAAATCGATTATGAATTTATTTTAATTTTTAAAAAACTTGGTGAAGCACCAAAACCTACTAAAGAGCAAAAAGAACTTTCTAAAATATCACCTGAAGAATGGAATACTTTTTTTGTAGGTCATTGGTATTTAAACGGAGTAAAGCAGGATAATCATATCGCAATGTTCCCGGAAGAATTACCAGGACGTTTGATTAAAATGTTTTCATTTATTGGCGATACTATTCTTGACCCATTTACAGGTAGCGGAACTACGAATCTTGCGGCAAAAAATCTAAATCGAAATTCCATTGGCTTTGAAATAAATAAAGAATATATTCCCATTATTAAAAATAAATTAAATATTAATCAGGTTGATTTTAACAATACAGAGTATGAATTTATTTCGGACAATACTTTTAAGAAATTTGAAGATGAGATTCAAAAACTTCCTTATATTTTTAAAGACCCCCATAAACTCGATATAAAAGTTGACCCCAAAAAATTACAATTTGGCTCTACAATTGATAAAAGCGGAAGCCAAAAACGAGAAGATTTTTATACAGTAAAAGAAATAATCTCTCCTGAACTTTTAAAACTCGATAATAATCTTATCGTAAGATTAATAGGTATAAAAAGTAATGAACAAAGTAAAGATAATGCGGTAAAATTCCTTCAAACAAAACTCAAGGGTAAAAAAGTTTTTGTGAAATATGATAATCAAAAATATGACGTTAATAATAATCTCCTCTGTTATCTTTATCTCGATAATAAAACTTTTATTAATGCTCATTTGATAAAAAGTGGATTGGTTAATGTAGATATTGATATTGACTATAAGTATAAAAAAAAATTTTTAAATTTTAACATAAAAAGTAGTGGCTAAAGAATGGATATTAAATAGTGCTTTAAATCGTTTTCAATTGAATTTTAAAAGGAATGTTGGACCGACATCCGAATCTATTCGCAAATGTGCACCAAAAACCTTAGAGGAATGGAGAGAATATTATTTTAAAAATGTAAAGTCAAAGGAACATATTATTTCACTTGGCAAAAAATTGTACATTAAAATAACCGAAGTAATTCAGGCAGAAGTAGCACAAATTACAGAACAAGATTGTATCGATATGATGATTCATCTTGTAATAGATAGAACTTATGATGGTTATATGACGGAGATTCAAACCATATATGGACAATTACAAAAAGAATTAAACGAAGAAATTAAACCTGCTCCTGATGAATGGGATAGATTATATAATGTTGATTTTTTTATTGAAATAAATAAAAAATATATTGGTTTGCAAATAAAACCGATATCATCAAAAGGAGAAATCCAACTGCCGGAAATATTTA
Source organism: Ignavibacteria bacterium (assembly GCA_016873795.1). Classification (GTDB taxonomy): domain Bacteria; phylum Bacteroidota; class Ignavibacteria; order Tepidaquicellales; family Tepidaquicellaceae; genus VGWA01. The sequence goes on along the minus strand of VGWA01000006.1, from coordinate 7,371 downwards.
AAGAGAAAATGATACAGGAAGATACTCACAAAAAATTTTCGGAAGGATTTTGCGGAAAGGTATTTTATATTTACTCTGTAAAAAATAAAGATAAGAAGGAAATATATAATAAAGATGTTATAGAAGACATTAAAAATGAAATTGAACGATTAAAGAAAGAATAATTTTAATCTTTTCGATTTATGTACTGCTTATTAATTACTTCCTAATTTATTATTTACAATCTTCGCTAGAATTACAGAGGAAAAATTAACGCTGGAGCTTACCCCCTCGAGTACTCGGCGTCGGGTCGGGAATGAAACATAAGTAGAAATGACAGAGGAAAGATTCCCTCCATAATGCAAAATAATACGATAAATAAACGATAATTGAAATTTCCAATAATTTAATCATGACAGGGATAATTTGAAAATGCTCAAGGATGTCCCCGATTTTACCTCTCATTCCTTAATCCCAGTTCGAAAATGTAAATATATTATTTTTTTGTTTTCTTTTTCTTTTTCTTTTTGTCTGCAACTTTAAATTTTTCTTTTGCCGGTTTTGTATAAATAGTATTTTCTTTATTTACATTTTCAAAAGAAATTTTATATTGTTCAAGATATTTACTTAACCTTTTATTTGCAAGCATTACGTATTCTTTACTAATATCATATCCGATAAATTTTCTATTTGCTTTGATGGCTGCAACTGCCGTTGTTCCGCTGCCTATGAATGGGTCAAGTATAATATCGTTTTTGAAAGAATATAAATGTATTAATCTCAAAGGTAATTCTTCCGGAAATGGTGCCGGATGTCCGATTTTTCGTGCTGATTCTGCATTCATTGTCCAGACTGACTTTGTCCATAACATAAATTGTTCTTTTGTAATAGTATTTTCTTTTCCCTTAGCGTTTCTGTTCATTTCTCCTTTTGAAAATATTAATATGTATTCATGAATATCTCTTAAAATAGGATTAGCAGCAGATAACCAGCTTCCCCAGGCAGTCGATGGACTTGCACTTGCTGCTTTGTTCCATAATATTTCACCTCTCATATTAAATCCAATATCAATCATTAATAGAGAAATGTAATCGGATAACGGAATGTACGGTTTTCTTCCTAAATTTGCTAAATTAATACAAGCACGACCGCCATTAACTAGTACTCTGTATGTTTCCGTAAATACATTTTTCAACAGTACTAAATATTCTTCCAAAGTTAAATCTTGGTCATATTCTTTTGTAACATTATAAGGAGGTGATGTTATCATCAAATGAACAGATTTGTCAGGAATCTCTTTCATGTTTTCAGATGAACTGCAAATAATCTTATTTTCATATTTTTTGGGGAACTCATTTTCCTTTGTATCTTCTAATAATTTAAGATTTACTGATGAATATAATCTTGAATTATAAAATTTCGTTGAATCATGATTTATTCTTCCGCTTGTTCCAAAAGAACTTGTCGAAGTTCCACTTTTTCTTTTATAGCTCATTATTCTTTACTCCATAAATCTACCCATCTTTCATAAGGGTGATATTTTATTTCCGATTTTACCCAATCGATTGGAATACGTTTAGTTAATTTATGGTTTGTTAATGCAATTATAGCATCTTTAGACATCTCAACACCTCTCGGATTTGTACCGGGCTTAGGTAGTTTTATATATTTTTCTTTACCTAATTTTTTGAAAATTTCCTTTTGCACTTCTAATGGAATATAATAAAACGAACCCTTATCATTCCAGATAATATTAATTAATATCATATCGCAACTCGGGATATAATTGTTCATAAATTCCCTTGCTGAATTTGCATCAACTGTCCAGATTAATTTAATTCCACTCGGATTTTTTCCTGTGATGGTTTTAATAGAAATTGGATTGTTAAAAACAATGACGTCTATTTCTGCTTTTGTAATTGGAATGTTGGTACTGATATTTTTTTCACCGAATTTATAAATCAATAAAGCAATAATTACCTTCTCTCTTAATGAACCGACCTCCATCCCGATTTTACCATCTCTTGAACTTTCTAATTCTGCAATTTGAAATAAATAAGGTAAACGTTTTTTTATTTTGTTTACAATTTTTTCATTTTCAAATAACTCAATTAATGATTTTTCCATAAAATTATAATATGATAATGCAATAAAATTAATGATTTAGAATTATAATATAAATGAATATAATTCTCTTTCCTGAAGTACTTTTTGAGAATTTCATAAGAAGTATCAGGTATTATTTTTTTATTAATAAGTTTCGTTTGGGATCTATCATTTTTTAATGATTTATTATTTTGTTATTAAATTTCTTAAATGAAGTGAGACAGAAGTAAAACGCCTCTGGAAAGCAGGAGAATTGGATATAAGTCTTATTACCGTAGATTCACTTCTAAAAGCAGAACAATATAGAAAATAAATTTTATTTTAAGGTGCTTATTATTTCATCGGGACGGGGATGATTTGAAAATGCTGAAATACCTAATTTAATAGGTATGATTCTATTATCTATACTATATTAACCATCGTATAATTGTAACAGGAATTATGAAGTGTTTTATTAAAAAAAAATTAATATTTTTAAAGTAAATAAATAAAACTCAAATGAATAAAGAAAATACTGAAACAATGATTGAAGTATGTAATGAGTGTGGGAAAAGTGTAGCTTTAGGTTCCGGGTTGTTTGTCAACAGGATAGTTGATTTTAACGATTTAGAAGAAAGAAAAGCAATGGGAAAACCTTTTTATATAGGCGATTATATTTGTTGTGAATGTGATTTATCTTTACAGGGAAAAAATATCAATGAATATTCAAATGATTAATTTTAAAGATTAAATAAAATCAATCAACTGAAAATACAATAAATTATAATTCAAAATCGATTATAAAAACTCTGAATCACCCCTGCCTTTTTCAAAAAATCTCTAAAAAATAATATCAACTGTTAATAATTGATTTTTCAAATTAATACAGTTATATTAAATCATATTTTATGAGTGGTTATATGAATTTGTATGTTTTTATAAGGTCGCGTATGTGTCGGTATGACGAAGATTAATTAAGTAATTATTTTTTCAATCTTAATTAAGAAATAAAATGAAAACCAAAATTTTAATTTTAGTTTTCTTGTTTTGTGCAAATTCATTGTATGCACAATATTTTTGGATTGATCAAATGCAAAACCTCACTAATGCAAGATTGAATTCGGTTTCTTATTACTACCATCAGAATATCTGGATTTGCGGTGACAGCGGAAAAATTTTAAGAAGTACTGAACTCGGTTATTCATGGTTTCTTGCAGGCGGTAACGGTGTTCCGGACAGTATCCCGCTGAATCATATTGCCGCCATAGATACTCATAAGGTGCTTGTTACAGGTGTATTGGATTCCGTTGCTTATGTGTACAGGACTTCAAACAGCGGTCTGAACTGGATTACGGTTTTCAGCCAACCGAACGGTTTTATTAACGGCATTTATATTAATGACTCTATGCAGGGTTGTATGATTGGAAATCCGGTTGACGGAAGATGGTCTGTGTGGAGAACTGCAAACGGGGGAATAAACTGGGATTCTTCGGGTGTCTTGCTTCTTCAGGCGGGAAACGAATACGGTTTTAATAATTCCGTTTACGGAACAGGAAATAAAATTTGGTTCGGGACGAATAATAACAGGATTTATTATTCGAATAATTTGGGAATTAACTGGGACTCTATTACTATCTCATCACCATCTACTTCCGTCGTTTATTTTAAACCTGATTCAACAAATACCGGTTACTCGGGAGGTGTGAATTTGTTTCGGACTTATAACGGAGGTTTAAACTGGAGTCTTGTTAATTTGCCAGGAACAGGACTTATGTCTGGTTATTTAGGATTAGGATTTTTGGGCGAACAATACTGGTGCATAAGGTCTAACGATAATAATATTTATTATTCGTATGATGGTAATAATTGGATGATTCAATATACAGCGCCTTCGGGTTACTATACTCATATCGCAAAAGGCAGGATTTTTTATCCGTATATGTGCATTGCATTTGCAGTAAGGGATAACGGGGGAATTTCGCAGTTGTTTTTTATTTTAAACGCCGTTACAAAAATCTCGAATGAAATTCCTTCTAAATATGTTTTTCATCAGAATTATCCTAATCCTTTTAACAGCACTACAAAATTCAAATTCGAAAATCCTGCGTTACCGGGATATGGAAAAAGCGATTTGAGAGGAGGATTTATTCGGCTCATAATTTATAATACTTTGGGACAGGAAGTCGGCTCTCTGATAAACGAAGTGTTACAACCCGGTGTCTATTATGCCGAATGGAACGGAAATAATTTTCCGTCGGGAATCTATTTCTACAGGTTTATTGTAACTGACCCGAACTCTTCAACTGTCGTGCATTCCGAAACACGTAAAATGGCATTAATTAAATGAAGATATTTCAAGCAGTCAAAGCAAAAAAAGGATTTTTTCTTCTCTCGGTTCTCGGAGGAATCGTGCTGGAAATACTGCTGATTCTGCTTTCGTACTTTATCTATTTCGCAAATAAAAATGTCAATCAGTACGTCGGCGCTCAGTATCTTATGATCCTTATCGTAATGATAATTATAGTAGTATATCACATCATTATGATTGTCCTCTTATTCTATTCGCTTGTGAAAATAAGAAAATCGGAATCTGCAGGAAATAAATCTGTTATATTACTCGGAGTAAGTAGTATTTCCACCTTATATTTTCTTGCGCTGATAATCTATTTTATTGTAAGATAAAGTTCCTGAGAAATTTCACAAATTGCTTATTACAATTTCTCCGCTGATAATTTTACCCTTTATTTCTTCGACTCTCCTGTGTATGCCGGAATCAATTAGATTTTTGTTGTTGTCATCGTATACATAATCCACTCCGTTGTCTTTAAGTCCCAAAGATTTCACTCCGCCTTTAAATTGATTTTCTGCTAAATCCTTGATGGTTTCAAGAACTACCTCATCTACTTTCTTTACCATACTTGTCAGGATAAATCCCGGTGCTTCATAGTACTGGTCTAAATCAACTCCGATTGCGAGTTTCTTTTTGTCTCTTGCTGCTTCGAATAATCCGAGTCCGGAAAGCCCGGATGCATGATATATTATGTCGGCTTTCATAGAATACTGACTTAAAGCGATTTCCTGTGCTTTGCCCGGATTTTTAAATCCGTCGCCGGTTACGCCGACATATCCTTTTAAAACGGTTATTGCGGGATTAACGTATTTTGCTCCCTTCTCAAAACCTGTTTCGAATTTTTTAATTAATGCGGATTCCATTCCGCCGATGAATCCTACGGTGTTTGTCTTTGTTACAAGTCCCGCTATGCAACCGACAAGAAATGAACCTTCTTCTTCCTTAAAAACAAGTGCGGTTAAATTTGCGGGAATGTTCTCAGGGGATGTTACAGTGTAATCTACACATGCAAATTTTTTCTGAGGAAAATCTTTTGCCACCCTTGTGATATCTTCGGAAAAAATAAACCCGATTCCGAATACTAAATTAATATCCGGTTTACTCGCAAGCAGTCTTAATGCTGATTCTCTGTCTGCACCGTCACCCGGGTCGATTACTTCAAAATCGATGCCGAGCGTCTTTTTTGCATTTTCGAGCCCCTTGTAAGCCGCATCGTTGAACGATTTATCACCGCGTCCGCCTACATCAAAAACAAGACCTACTTTGATTTTGCCTTTTTCCGTGTCTGTTTCGTCTGCCGCTTCCTTTTTACATGAAAGTAAAAAAAATACCTGCAGTATTAATAATAATTTAAGTGCTGTTGACAGTCTCTTTATAAAAATTGTTTTTCCGGTCATAATCAATTGTTAAATTTCAATACCGTTTTCGCTGTCCGGTACTTTGAAAAACTCTGTGTCGTCTAAAACCATTTTCCGTTTTTAAATTCGGGAGGACTGGTGATTTTGAATTTCTTTTCGAATCCGAATAGGGAAATCGTAATATGTTTCTCGGTTATTTTTACCGACCCTCCGTCAATTTCTTTATTCCCGGATTTGAATCCGCCCGTCCCGTCTTTCTGGATTACGATGTAATCGTTGTCTTCCGACTTCCATTTTCCGATGTAATCGGATTTATCGCTCTCAACTGGTGTTTTTTTCGGTAAGAAATTGGAGAATTTACAACAGGAAGTCAATGTGAATGATAGAAGTAATAATAATATTAATAATGAAATATATTTCATTTTTTTAAAAATTATTCTTTTACGATGTGATGAAGACGGCATCTCGCTTCGTAAATGTTTTCTCCTCCGACCACTACTCTGTCAGTGTCTTCCGTTACTCTGTGTGTACGGTTTGCAGGTGCTCCGCAGACTACGCATACGGCAAGTGTCTTTGTTATGTATTCCGCAACTGCAAGCAGCTGCGGCATCGGCTCGAACGGCTTGGCTTTGTAATCCTGATCTAAACCTGCAACTATCACCCTTTTACCCGTATCCGCTAAAGTCTGACATACTTCCACAAGTTCATTATCGAAAAACTGTGCCTCGTCTATACCGATTACTTCGGCATCAAAACTTTTTTCGAGAATGTCTTCCGCTTTTTCTACTACTTCGGAAGGGTAAGATTGTTCATTGTGCGATACAATCGAAAATTCACTGTAACGGTTATCGATTTTAGGCTTGAATACCTTTACCCTCTGCTTTGCTATCTCTGCCCTGCGGATTCTGCGTATTAATTCTTCTGTTTTTCCCGAAAACATACTTCCGCAAATTACTTCTATGTGCCCTACTTTTTTGAATGTTCTAATCTGCAAACTTTCGTTCATGCTCATGGCTTTAATGTAAAATTGTTCGGTAATAATTCTTTTAAATTAAAAATTTTATAGTCCGTAAGCGATTTTGCTAATATAATTTTCAGTTCCGGATTGAATTCGGATAAAAACTGCCTGCAGGCACCGCATGGAAATGCATAATAGTTTTTATTTGTTGAAATTGCTATTGCAGCAATATCATTATACCCTTCGGATACAGCTTTTCCCGTGACTGTTCGTTCGGCACATAGCGTAAGTGAAAATGAAGCACATTCAATGTTCGCTCCCTTAAATATTTTTCCGCTTCTTGTCAGTATGGCAGCGCCTACTTTGAATCCGGAGTAAGGTGAATATGCATATTCCTGCGACTCGAAGGATGCTTTAATAAGTTTTTTTATATTCTTCAAGGTCAAAATCATATAATTGATAATATATAAATTTATATGTATATTTTCAAATATTTAATTATTCAACAAATTGACAACACGGAAATCTATCTTCAGAAAAATAGACAGGTATGCCGGTATCCCGGTTTTGTTTCTGCTGTCTTTTTTCGCCGGAAGAAAAGAATTAACTGCAGTAAAAGGTGTTCCGAAAATATTCTTATA